>CAWZYW010000115.1:0-7152 GCA_963966255.1 uncultured Salinispira sp.
CACAGAGCCCGGTCCCAGTATCGAACCTCGTTACCCCGGCGATACGCTTCCAGAGTCGCTTCAACAATGGCAGAGGAATCATATACCGCCTGATCCAGCAATGCCTGGGAATTCCCGAACCCCGATCGGGCGATGCCTACCCCGATTTCTCGAAGGAGCGGCAACGAGACCAAAGCCGTAACCGCGCGGGGAGGCCCGCCCCCGGAGAGCACCGCCGGCGATATCAGCAACAGCCCTTCCACCCGGTTAGGAAAAGCGTCGGCGGCAAGCATCGCCGCCAGCCCCCCGGCGGAGTGTCCCGCGAGCAAAGCCGACGGAATCTCCAGTTCTTCCAGCAGCCGTATGCCCAAAGCCGCCTGGGCCTCTGGTCGGTATGGATCGTAATCGGCAAAGTCCCGTTTCAATGCCTTCTCGGAATATCCGAATGGCGGACGATCAAACGCAATGACCCTGAATTCCCGGGCCAGAGTGGGATAGACCTGGTCGAAATTCGCCAGATTGCCGCCGAAACCGTGGTACAGGAGAATCACCGGGTAGTCGGCGATGCCCGAGGGCGAGCCGCTGTCCCGATAGTTGATACGGTATCCATCGATATCGATGAAGCGTTCATCCGGTGTTCTGACTACCTCATCAAGGGTCAAGGTGCCCGAGGTTCCGCAGGAGCTCAGGATAATCAGAAGTGCGGACGCAATAGTCACGAGCAATAAAGTTGGTTTCATATATGGAATATACTCATCCCCGGAGCGGAAGAAAACGCGAACTCAGCTCAGCCCCGCCGGTCGCCACTTCGGAGCAAGATCGGGACGCATGATAAGGGGATAGCAGTTCCGGTCCTGCGGCAGCGGCGAAGGGGCGTATGAGTATACCCAGCGGGTAAGCCATTGATTATGTTCCGGCCAAATCTCCTGAAACAGGCTGCGGCATCGATCTGCCAATACTGCACCCGAGCCGGTGATTCGGGTCTCGGACAGACGGGCCAGGTACTCAAAGCAGTTAATACCCATGGAAATATCGATGACCCGGCTGATTTCACTGCGATCGCCGGCAGGCATCTCCGTGCTTCCGCTGTGGTCATGAACGTTTCGGGCATAAAACCGGTCCGAGGGCAGTCCAAGCTCAGTGCGGCGGGCTGATGAAACAGCGGTATCCGCATCCCGCAGGAGGATTCGGCAGGGCATTAAATCAGAGCTGTCGAGGGCAAAAACAATATTCTGACCATGCGGTTCCCAGATAATGCCGGTCTGCCGGAATACCGCCACCCAGGCACGGATTATCGGAGCCATCAACCGGGTAAAGATAAAGTCATCAATCTTCATACCGGATTTGCTGATAATGAAATCGAGAAGCCGCTCAGCGGGTTCTTCGGCTTCGGATCCGGCGGTTCCATAAAAAGAGAAGAGCGGTATGAGCAGCTGCGGCGAGTCAGTTCGCCCTGAATCCTGCCTCCACAGGCAACCCCATTCGCCATCCCGCCTTGAATCATCGATCGGCAGTTCCGGGTCCCTGCCGGGAGCGAAGATGCTTCCGGACCTATCGAGCAGGAAATCCAGTTCGATCTTCGGCACCGCTTTTTCATCGTCATCGTAGCTGTCCTGAATGGCATTCTGGCGACACTTCAATTCCCGGCTCACCGCTACCGAGTGCTCGATGGTTCGCCCCCCTAAATTCCGGAAGTAGCGGCTGATTTTTACCTGATCGAAGTGAAGCTTTGCCCTTCGCCATACTCCGTCGACTCGAATTAAGACACTCCGTAATGAAGCCAGCGGATAAAATGGTAGCATTTCACCCTGTTTGATCAGTCGGGAAGGCAGATGAAATCTATCACCGCTTCCGTATACCTGCGGGTGGATCAGCAAACCGGGGCTTTGCTCCCCGATGCTGACGATGTGTTCCGGAGAATGCCGAAGCAGCAGGCCATTATTGGCCGGCGCAGCAAGGGCCTGCGGAGCGCGATATCGGGTCGATAGGCCGGAGATATCGCCGGAGTGGCGGCTGTAGGTCCTGGTGCCGCCATTTAAGCCGTGTTCAGCCGCCAGCTCCATGCGAATGGTTTCCGGCAGTGATGGATCGATGCAGATTTTATCAGCAAGGCTGAGCAGGTAGTCTGAAGGCCGATTCATCATTTTGTTATATGGGAACCTCAGGACATTCACAATAGACAGCTTGGAAATATCCCAGGAAAAAACGAACCCCGGACCGACGGAGATCGTCTATAAGTTGTCCGGACAGTGATAATCGAGGAGAAAACGATGAAGAAAACGATCCAACAGCGGCTGCGTCTCATAGGCGGAGGGGCGGCGATACTTGTGCTCGGGCTTGCCTTGGCTTCATGCAACCCTATGGCAACGGGGCTGAGCCCGGCTGAATATGCTCAGCTGGCTTCGCTCTCGCTGGACCTCAGCAGCCGCGATCTGGAAGCCGAAAGCGCGGTGATGGAGCTGGAAGAGGCTCAGACCGAGGAAGAGCAGATGAACTCCTATGCCTATGAAACGGGAATGCGCGCACCCTTCGCCGAGGGCGGCGATCCCGACCATATCCTTCCCAACGGCACCGAGGTATACGTCACGAGAGTTGATACCGGCGGAAGCATCGAATCCACCAGGGAATTCGTCACCGGCTCAGAGGTGTTCCGGGTCGAGGTGGTAAGCCGTGAAAAGCAGCCGGAACTGGGCGATCCCCGATGGAGCGCTGACCGGCTGAGTACCGTCGGCAGCATCGAACAGTATCTGGGAGGAGCTGCGGTAGGTGAATCCTATCAGAGTGCGGATCTGGAATTCCGCTGGGACAAAAGCAGCGGCGTGGTGCGATTGATGAGCATCAGCAAGATCGGCATCAACGCCCGGGGAACCACCATCAGCAGTACCCTTGAATTCGACTATTCTACCGATCCTCCTTCAGCGGAAAAAAGTGAGATCCGCATACGGGTGATCCGGGGCGAGGATGTGGTGGTCAGCGAACTGCATTACCGCCAGTACGAGGGCGATATGGATGGCGACGGTCTGGATGAGCGGGTAACGGAAATACTCAGGGACGACGGCAGCTACGTTCTTCAGTGGTGGTCTGCTTCCGCGACCCTGATTCATCCGGTCAGCTCGATTGAAATCACCGGTGCCATGGCCCATCAGGCCTTCGGCAGCGATGCGCTTCTAAAGGGTGAACAACTGCATTTCGGAGCAGGACTTGAACGGGTGATACAGCGAATCCGCTACGGTTCCGACGGAAGCGCAGTCCTCGAACGGATATTCCTGGCCACCTACCGTCAGAATATCGACGGTTCGGTAACGGCTACCCGGGCCGAATACGATGGCGACGGCAATGTGATCAATGAAATCAGCGCCGAACTGCGCAACAGCAGTGACGGGTTTATCTACGAGCGGGGTGGGCAGCGCTATCTGATCACCATCAACCGCAGCGAGAACTGCATCCTGATTTACAGCGATCGGGGATTATTGCTGGCCGAAGTACTCATCGATCGGGACGGCCTGTTTATCGTAAAAGAAGGGGCTCAGGTTTCCGAGGTTCAGCTGTAAACATCGGGCAAGCGCCGGATGCAGAATATTAAAACGGCCGCCGGCATTACCGGCGGCCGTTCTATATTGTCGGCATTGGTCGCATGTATAGTCGAATCAGTCTTCGTGTTCGGTTTCCGATTCTCCCTCGGAAGATTCGGTTTTGAACCTTGACATCAGCAGGCCGATGACTAGACCGAAGGCGGGTCCGATACCAACGCCGATGGGGATGTTCCCGAATGCCGCGCCGAAGGCGGCTCCAAGGCCTGCTCCGAGTGCGAGACCCACGCCGATGTACTTTGTCCGTACAGAATCCGCTTGTTCTGCCATACATTCTCCTTTGTTGTGAAATTCCGTACCGCAATTTCATCAGGGTTTATCCTAAATACCGCGATGTCCTTCGAAATATTTAAAAGTTCTATGGAAATGCATACTACGTGCTCCGAAAGCAGCTGATATTCCCTGAGTGATTCCTATGCCAGGAATGAGTTAGGGAAAGAGATCGACGTCGAACCGGAAAAACCGGTGCTAAACGGCGGCAGCATAGGGATATACACCAGAAAAATCAGCTGTTTTCGGAGCACTTCTAACGCATAAACAGCCGGGTCAATCGACGGGTGGTGACCACCAGGCCCAGAAGAATCATCCCGACGAAGTATCCCGCATGGCCAAGCACCTGCCAGGACAAGGGTCCCAGGGTGAGCCCCCGGATCAGCTCCACGCCGTGCCACAGGGGGAGCAGCCTGATCAGAACGCGGATAGCCTCGGGGTAGACGTCGATGGGGTAGAAGGTCGCAGAAAAGAGGAACATGGGCAAAAGGAAGAACTGAATCCAGTCCATCTGCTGGAAGGTGCTCATATAACTGGTGATCGCCATGCCGCAGGCTGAGAACCCGAATGCGATGAGCATCGCCGCCGGCAGGGCCAGAAGTCCGTAGGGCGTGAGAACCAGGCCCATGGCGTACATAACAACCAGGAAGGCCGTCGAATACACCAGGCCCCGCAGGAGCGCGTACATGATTTCCCCAAGGGCGATGTCCAGGGTACCCAGGCTGGTCGCCACCATCCCCTCGTAGATCTTCGCGAAGCGCATCTTGAAGAACACGTTCCAGGTGGCATCGTAGATCGCTCCGTTCATAGCCGATGTGGCCAGAAGGGCCGGGGCGATAAAAGCGGCGTAGGCCACCGCCTGGCCTGCGGGTCCGGTCACCGGTCCTACCAGCTGACCCACGCCGAGGCCGAAAGCGAACAGATAGAACACCGGTTCGAAAAAACCCGATATAACGATGTACCAGGCCGAAGTCTTCAGGGCAAACAGGGAGCGCAGTACCACCGTATGGGGCCTGCCCGCGAACAAGCGGGAAAGGGGACCCCGGTAGCGCCGGGGGATCGGGGGTTTTTGTCTGCGCTCGCGTTCCCGGCGCAGCTCTCTGATGCTTGCGTCGCTCATTCGATCAACCTTTTTTCAAACTCGTTCCACATCATCACCAGGCCTAGTCCGAGGATCAGAACCAGATACGCCGTATGCCATATCAGCCGCTCGGGCCGCAGCTCCAGACCGAAGCCCGCCCAACGCCCCAGCTCGGTGGCGTGCCAGAGAGGGGACAGCCACCCGATCCAGCGAAGACCCAGGGGCATCTGCTCAAGGGGATAAAAGGTGCCGGAAAAAAGGAACATGGGTGCCAGAACCATCCGGTTGATCAGAACGAACCATCCGTCGTCGTCGGTGAGCTTCGCCGCCAGAGCGCTCATCACCGCTCCGATTCCCATTCCGCTGAGGATTGCCGCCGGCAGGGCGAGGATCGCCGTGCCACGGGGAAGGGCGCCGAAGAGAAAGAGCATGAGCCAGAACACCGTCACGGTAAAAACCACCCGTATCGCGGCGGCGATCATGACTCCGTTGGCGATCTGGTAGGGCTGCAGGGGGGTGGCGTGCATGGCGTAGAATTCCCTGGTCCAGCGGAATCCCCCCATCACCGGGAAGGTGGTTTCCTCAAAGGCAGAATTAATCGCCGCGCTGGACAGCAGTGCGGGCCCGACGTAGGTGAGGTAGCTGACACCGTACAGTACGTTGCCTCCGGAATTCCGGTCGATGTAGCTGCCTATGCCGATGCCCAGCGCGAACAGGTACATCAGGGGATTGAAAATGCTCGAAGATAGAATGGTGTACATATAGCTGCGCATGGTCAGCAGCTTGTGCTGGGCGACGAACCATGACCCCCGCAGCCGGGTCAGGGCCGCCCGGTGATCGCCGAAATGCTCCCGGGCGCCGCTGAGAGCGCGTTTTTCCAGATCCCGCACCGAAGAACTCATTCGATCAGGCTCCGGCCGGTGAGCCGCAGGAACACGTCCTCCAGGCTCGAACGGCGCACCAGGCTGGTGCGGGGCTTGAAGCCCTCATGGATGATAGCTTCAAGCTCCGCTTCGCCGTCGGCGGTGTAAATGAGAATCCGATCCGGCAGCTGCTCGATGCGGTCCCCCCGGCCTTCCAGGCGACGGGCGGCGTCTTCGTTATTGCCCGAGCCGAATCTCAGTTCAACCACCTCTCGGCTTGAGTAGCTGCGGATAAGCTCGGCAGGACTGCCTTCGGCCATGATCTTCCCGTGATCCATCACCACCAGCCGATCGCAGAGCTGCTCCGCCTCATCCATATAGTGGGTGGTGATCACCAGGGTCACCCCCTCTTCCTTCAGCCGGAATAGACGGTCCCAGAGAATATGCCGGGCCTGGGGATCCAGCCCGGTGGTGGGCTCGTCCAGCATGAGAATATCCGGTTCGTTGACCAGAGCCCGGGCGATGGTCAGCCGGCGCTTCATACCCCCCGAGAGGGTGTCGACTTTGGCATCGGCCTTTTCGGTGAGCTGGGCAAATTCGAGCAAATCCCGGCTCTTCTGCTTCAGGAAGCTTCCGGGCAGTCCGAAATAGCGGCCGTAGACGTAGAGGTTGTCCCGGACTTTTATATCGATATCAAGGTTGTCGGTCTGGGGAACCACACCCAGGTGCGCCCTGATATCGGGACCGTCCCGATCGGGATCCCGGCCGAGGATGCTCAGCTCTCCGGCGCTGCGTTTGGAGACGCATGAGATCATCTTCATGGTGGTCGATTTTCCCGCTCCGTTGGGACCCAGGAGGCCGAAGGATTCCCCCCGGCTGACATCGAAGTCGATGGCATCCACGGCGGTGAGGTCCCCGAAGCGTTTGCTCAGTCCCCGGGCGGTGATCATAGCCTGGTTCAGTTCCGGATCAGTATCTGTGTGCATAGGAATCAAGACTACGCCGGACCCCCGGCATTGGGCAAGAGGCCCGCTGCCCTATTTCCCTGTCTGATCAATTGGGGTGTATAGTATTCTGATGAGTAAACAAACCTGGAAAATTTTAATCCACGGGGGAGCAGGGGTTATAACCCGTGCCAGGCTCGGTGGGGATCAGGAGGCGCGGTATCGTTTGGCGCTCCATTCGGCGCTTGAGGCCGGGGCGACCGCCCTGCGCGCCGGCGCTTCGGCGATGGATGCCGCCTGTTCCGCGGTTGCGGCCATGGAAGACGATCCCTTGTTTAATGCCGGTCGGGGTTCGGTGTTTACCGCCGACGGGCATATTGAGATGGATGCGGCCGTCATGTCAGGGATCGATCGCAGCGCCGGGG
>CAWZYW010000116.1:0-7140 GCA_963966255.1 uncultured Salinispira sp.
GCTCGGAGATGTGTATAAGAGACAGCACTGATATTTCAGGGAAGTGGATAGCATCTGGACAAATGGAAAGAGGGCGAAGGTCAGGATCAGCATGATCAGCAGGAAGAAGCCGATTTTATGGAAAATTGTGTTTCTTCTTACCATTTCAGTACCCTCTTCACATAGAGAATGATTATGCCCAGCAGAAGGATGAATTGGATCAGTGCCAGTGCGCTGGCGTCGCCCAGTTCCATGGTGCCGATAAATGCCTTGAAATAGGTGTATATCGGAAGGGTTTTTATATTGGTACCGGTGAGCAGGAATACTTCTTCGAATTTGTTGAAGTTCCAGATAAAGCGGAGCAGCATCAGGGCGCCGACTACGAAGTAGAGCTCGGGGACGGTGATATGCCGGAATTTCTGCCATCCGTTGGCTCCGTCGATTTCCGCCGCCTCGTAGAGGTTGGCGTCGATGGCCTGCAGGCGGGAGAGGATCATCAGGTAACTGAACGGGAAATTCTTCCAGATGTTGAAGACGATCAGCACCCACAGGGCGTTCTGAGGATCCCTTATGAGATTGAAGCGCTCGCTTACCCAACCCAGCTGCTCAACCAGGGTATGCATAAAAATGCCGTTTACCGGGTCGAAAAAGAACTGCCAGGCGAACACCACCGAGATTACCGGTGCTACATAGGGGAACAGAATCAGGCTTCGGACCAGTCCCCTCAACGGAAATTCCCGGTTCATCACCGTGGCGACACCCAGCCCCGCCAGGGTGGTGCCTACGGTGGAAAGGATCACGTAGAGGAAGGTCATCAAAACCGATCGCCAGAACTCGCCGTCTCCCAGGATTCCGGTATAGTTCCTCAGGCCCACGAAGCGGTTCTGGCCCATCAGGGAAACGTCGAAGAAGCTGAGGTAAACATTGTAGATGATCGGATACAGTATGAGGAGCAGGATGATGATCATCGCCGGGGCGATCAGTCCCCAGCCGAGCCTGGCTTCCCGCTCGTCGTTGGTTAACGCTCGTATAGAAGGCATGGAAATACCTCTCGGATAGAAAAACGGCCGCAGATTTCTCTGCGGCCGTCGGTGTGAGTAATTACTCGTTGACGATTTCCAACATGGCCTCTTCAGCCCGGGCCATGGCGGTATCGATGTCGACACCTTCCTGGGTGATGGAAAAAAGCATCTGCGGGATGATCTGGTTGGAGAAAATCGCGCTGGCTGCTTCGATCCGTACGCCGTCTACGATGGAGAAGGTTTCTATCTCGTTCATACCCGAGATGATTTCCGCCATCTTTTCCGCGCCGTAGTTCTTGAATACGCCGTTGGGGTCATTCTGGAACCGGGCGTTGGTGGCGATTTCCCGAAGGACGGGATTCATTCCGCCGGGAGCCATATGCAGGAATGTGATGTAGGCATTCTGGGTGTACAGGTAACGGAGGAATGCCGAGGCAGCAGCGGTTACCGCGGGATCTTCTTGCTGAGGCAGTCCCATGGTCACTACTACGCCATAGCCCGCGGGCTCGGTGTTGGTGATTATCGGAGCGAGTGCGGTGTTGTTGACCAGCTCGGGGTCGAATGCGCCGCCTTCGAGGTCAGCGAAGTTCTCACCGGTCAGGCTTCCGGCCGCGACGTCGGCGATTGCCAGGTCGTCCATGATGTAGGTGGAATAGAAGAACATCGCCATCTTGCCCTGCAGGTAGTAGTCCCGGGCGCGCCAGGTCTGGGGTCCCGGAGGATTGTACTGGGCCAGCTCGGCATAGTACTCAACGGCTTCCCGCATCTCGGGGCTGTTGAAAATCAGGTTGCCGTCGCGGTCGAACAGGGCGGCGCCGTTTGCCATGGCAATCGGAGTAAAGGACTGCTCGGTAAACGCTTCGGCGGTGGTTCCCACCAGGATACCGTACTGATTGTTCTCGGGCTGATAGAAGTATTCGGCGGCGGTGAGGATATTCTCCCAGGTGTTCGGGGGATCTAGGCCGGCTTCTTCGAACCAGTCCGAGCGATACCAGATTCCCTGGATCCAACCGTGATAGGGCAGGGCGTAGTATCCGCCGGCACCGTCGTTGACCAGACGAAGCACGCCGTCGTAGAAGTTTTCTTCGCCGATGTCAGCCAGAAGAGCAGCGGTGGCTTCTTTGTCCATGAAACCTTCGGCACCGAAGGTCACCGCGTTTTCCGCACCGAGTTCCACCAGACCGGGTAGATTACCCGCCGCCGCTGCAGCGTTTATCTGGGTCGGAATGTCATTTTCATCAACGGGTATCAGGTTGATGGTGACATTGGGATTTATGGCGGTGTAGGTATCGATAAGAACCTGGATGGTCGCCATACGATCCGATTGGGTCTGGGTGGTCCAGAAATCGAATTCCACCGGTCCCGTAGCGGTTTCTTCCGCTCCGCCGGCAAAAAGGGCCGCGCCGGAGAGTAGAGCCGCGGCAATTACGAGAAATAACAGACGCTTCATACAAAGCCTCCTTCATAAGATATGTATGCAAGAAAGTTCAAAGCTGCCTGACCTAGTTGCGTCTTTCTTCAATACCAAAATCATGTGTTTTTTTAGATTGCCTGCGTGTGATATTGCCAACGATGGCAGGTTTTTACCTTAACCCCACTTTTTGGAGGTGTCAAACGAAATCTTAAAAATTCTTCACAAGATGTGATTTTGCTATCGTTGGCAAGATGCGGAACCAATGGTATTCTGAAATCTGCCAGCAATCATGTGATATTTATTCATCCCGATGCACAAAGTACGGAGGTATGCCTATGGACGGCTGTAATGAGCGGTTTACCATCAGCGACATTGCCCGGCGCGCCGGGGTTTCGATCCGTACCGTCTCCCGGGTAATAAACAAGCATCCCAACGTCAAAGAGAGTACCCGGGCGGAAATACATCGCATCATCGAGGAATGCGGCTTTGTTCCGAATCAGCTGGCGCGTTCGCTGCGCCGGCGCAGGACCAACACCATCGTCATGTTCATCGCCCATCAGCAGGTGCGCTACTGGTCACAGTTCTACACCCGGGTTATCAACGACATCACCTCCCTGGCTCATCAGCATAATTTCCGAGCCATCATTTCCGATTCGAATCCCCATACCTTCGAGGAGAATCAGAACGACGGGTATTATCTGCTGCGAAACGGCTATGCTGATGCGGCAATCCTGCTCGACGCTGGGGAAAACGATCGCCGGATCGCATTTATGAAACAGCTTGGTGTGCCGTTCGTGATTCTCGGAAAGGACAGCGAATCCGAAACATCGAGCTGGGTGTATTTCGATAATTTCCGCGCCGGTGAGATGATCGGAGAGCTTATTCTGGATCGGAATCTGCTGCCCGCAGCGGGCTTCCTGGGGGACCAACAGTTCCTGGCCTCCCGGGACAGGGTGGACGGAATCGTTTATGCCCTCGGGAGCCGGGCAGGGGAGTTCAGCGTGATCTATGACTGTCTGGATATGGCAAAGGCGTATGATGCCGCCCGCAATGTCCTGAGTTCCGTTCGCTGCGCCTTCGTCTCGGGAGATGAGCGGGCCGCCGGAATCTACCGGGCCGCATGGGAAGCCGGGCTGCAAATTCCGGGGGATCTGTCGGTTATCGGTTTCGATGACGTGCCGCTGGCCAGCTCCCTGACGCCGCCGCTGACCACGGTGCGCCAGCCCTTTGAGCGCTTCGCCGGCGATCTCTTCGAAGCTCTCAGCGCTTTGCTCCTTGATCCAGGCGATTATCGCCATATTGTGCATCAGCCCGAACTTATCGAGAGAGGGTCGGTCAGGCCTCCCGCCTGATCCAATTTCCGGCCTGTTGCGGTACGAGGAGAAATAGTGAACACTTTGAAATGGGGAATTGCGTCAACCGGGGAAATCGCAAAGAACATGGCCGAGGCTTTTGCCGCCGACGGCCGGGGAGCCCCCCTGGCGGTCAGCTCCCGCAGCGCTGACCGGGCCCGGCAGTTCGCCGGAAAACATGGCATCCAGAGAGCATACCCGGATCTCGAAGCCCTGCTGGCCGACGAAGATATCGACGCGGTATACATTGCCGGCCCTCATCACACCCACTTCGAATACGCCAGGAAAGCCCTTTCCGCCGGGAAGCACGTTCTCTGCGAAAAGCCCCTGACGGTGAACGCCGCCGATTCCCTTCGTCTTGCGGAATTATCCGGGGAAACCGGGCGCTTCCTCATGGAGGCCATGTGGACCCGTTTTATCCCAGCGATGAGGCGGATAATGGACTTGATCGAGGCTGGGGAAATCGGAACGGTGAAATTCGTCAGCGCTGATTTTTGCGTCAATCCCCCCTATGTCCCCGAAGGACGATTGTTTTCTCCCTCGCTGGCCGGCGGGGCCCTGCTTGATCTGGGAGTATATCCCGTATCCCTTGCGCAGTGGCTGTTCCGGCGTTTCGCCTCTTTTTCCGGCCAGGTCCGGCTGGCCGATACCGGGGTGGATATGGCCGCCTCGGTCAGCCTCGCCGGAACCGACGGCCAGCTGGCGAGCCTGGCCTTTGGTCTGGACGGTTTTAAGCCAAGGGAAGCTCACATCCTGGGAACCAACGGCGAAATATTCATCCCGGAACTCTTTTTCAGACCCCACCGCTTTCTGGTTCGCCGGGAAGGCGTAAGTGATGAAGAAATCGAACTGCCCTTCGAAGGCAACGGATACATTCACGAGATCCGCCATGTAGAAGAGTGTGTGGCGGCGGGCCTGAACGAAAGTCCGGTTATGCCCCTGGCGGATACCGTAGAGACCCTTCGGATATGCGATGGTCTTCGGCACGAATGGGGCATTGTATATCCCTTCGAGGAGTCCTGAGATGCCCCGTCATGTCGAATTAAGCGGTCCGGGAAGCATACGTTTTGTCAGTGATATCCCGGCGGCTCTCGGAGACGATGAAATTCGATTCACCGGTCTCCAAAGTGGCATCAGCTCAGGCACCGAGCTGGCTCTCTATCGCGGTACCACTGCCTTCGTCGACCAGCGCTTTGACCCGGTCCTGCGACTGTTTGTTCCTGAGGATCGGCCCTGGCCTCAGCGTTTCGGCTACGACTGGGTCGGGCGGGTGGTCGAAGCCGGACCGCTTGCCCGCCGAACGTATGCCGGCGAGTTGACTGGCAGTCTGTTTCATCTGCCCCAGCCCCACGGCGAGGAACAGTGGGTGAGCATAAAACGTCTGGAAGAACTCGGTATAGCTGCGGCGCTTCCCCCGGCGGTAACGGCGTACCGGGCTGTTTTCCTGTCGCAGATCAGCATAGCCCTCCAGGCGGTTCACGATGCGGAAGTGCTGCTGGGCGACCGGACGGTGGTATTCGGTCTCGGAGTACTTGGTTTGATCACGGTCCAATTGCTGGTGCGTTCCGGTGCGAAGGTGTATGCCGTCGATCCCGTTCCCGAACGAAGAGAGCGGGCCCTCGAATTAGGCGCTGCGGCTGCTTTCGATCCCGGTGAAGAAATCGGCAGACTCTCCCGGGAGAAGGAAGGGGGCTTTAATGTGGCCATCGAATTCAGCGGTAACAGCGCTGCTCTGCACTCTGCCGTCAGGTCGCTGCGCAAAGGAGGCCGGGTCGTGGCTGCGGGGTTCTACCAGGGCGGCGCTCCGTCACTGATGCTCGGCGAGGAATGGCTGCATAACCGCATCGAGATGCGAGCCAGCAGTCGGGGTTGGGGTAATGCCCACCGAAGACATCCCCTTTGGGACCGTCCCCGGCTCCGCCGCCAGGCCATCGAGCTCGCCCTGGATTCGGCCCTGATTCTAGAACCCATGATCGAATCCCGGGTGCCGTTCCGGGAGCTGCCGGATTACTTCGCGAATATTGCCGATCAAAACCCCGCGCCGCTGAAAGGAGTAGTCATCTATGAATCCTGATCCGGGAAAAAAATTCATCATCGCGGTGCCGGTCTGTGAAACCCTGGACGAAACCTGGCGCATTCTGGACGGCTATATGGAATTACGCCCCGGCGGATTCATGGTGGGGGTCGGCGGCCGGTTGCCGGTGCTCGCCCCGGCGGGACAGCCGGGAATGGTGGGTCATCAGCGGCTTTTCGATTTCATCGACTTATTAAAGAGGCGCTATCCCGGCACCTTCGCAGCTGTGGATGCCGTGGGCGGGGATATTTTCAATATTCTTCAGGGCGCCAGTCCTCTTCGCTCAGCCCGGAACTATACGGGCTTCCTGAGTGACGCTGAACTGCGTGAGCGTTTCGAAGCCGATCTTGAAGCCCATGTGGAACTGCTCGCTCAAGCCGGAGCGGACATAAATTTCGCGCCGCTTCTTGACGTACCCCTTCCCGGATACCGGGGATATGCCGCGGGGGATCGGCGCTGCATCTCCGATGATCCCGGGGAAGTCATAGCGTTCGGGCGGAGTTTTATCGCTGCCCATCGCCGCAGAGGAATTATCTGCACGGCCAAGCATTTTCCGGGGTACGGTCATCTCAAAGAGAATCCCCATCAGCTGCTCAGCGTCGAAGCAGATGCCTGGGATGATAAAAGGGCACTGGAACCCTATTCGGCACTATGCTCCGAAGGGAGCCTTCAAGCCGTGATGCTCGGTCACTGTACAACCCCGAAGCATCCCCGAGTACCGGCGACCCTGGCTTCCCAGGCCCTGGAACTGCTCCGGAATGAGCTCCACTTCGATGGCCTGGCGGTGGCCGACGAGCTGTTTATGGGAGCGGTGAACGACTACTATCGCGATCCGCTTTCCGGGAGGAGCGACGGTGATCCCGATGGCGAAAGACGGGCGGTAGACGCGTGGTCGCTTTGCGACTTGATTATCGTGAGTTACCCGATTCAGAACCGGGACGGTACGGTTATGGGACGCCCCGGCGGAGAGCGGCGGCTGCCGACCATGGTAGGCGCGGTCAGGATGGCGCTGGAGGATGGCCGAATCCCCGCTGCGTCCTGGAAGGACAGCCTGCGCCGTCTCAGCGCGGCGGGGCTTCTTTCTTAAAAAACGCCATAACCGCGATGATTAGGAACATTGCCGCCGGCCTTAGGGGAGCGGTGGCGGAGCTGCCGGCGATGGTCAGGGTGAGGGGTAAGGCGGAGGGTCCCAGGGCAAGGGCGGGAACCAAGAGCCCCCAGGGCAGGCGCTTATTAACCACTAACGGTCACCGCGGACTACTCTTTGTAGAACTCCGGGGGCGCCCGAATATTATAAAA
>CAWZYW010000117.1:0-7139 GCA_963966255.1 uncultured Salinispira sp.
GGGGAGCCTGTCCAAGGGAACCGAAGGCCGATCCTTTGTGGCATGCCAGGGCTTCCAGGTCGATCACCTGCTCCCCCCTGGACGAAAGCTCCCGGAGGATCGCGGTTTTGCCGCTGCCGGTGTATCCGCCGAGAATCGCCAGGCGGAAGGGTTGGCGAAAAAAATCCAGGACCGTGCGGCGAAACGATTTGTATCCGCCCTCGATGACGAACACGGCTTCGAATCCGTGATCCGCCAGGTGCCCGGCGAAGGCCTTGCTGCGCAACCCGCCACGCCAGCAATGGACCGCCACGCTTCCATCCGGTGCGGCTTTACGGCTGGCCCGGATAAAATCTTCGAGTTTCGGTTCGACGAAACGATAGCCGATATCCAGTGCGGCTTCCCGGGACTCGCGGGTGTACGCGGTGCCCACCCGTGCTCGCTCCTCATCGCTGAAAAGCGGGATATTCACCGAGCCGGGAATCCGGCCTTTGAAAAATTCACCGGGAGAGCGCACATCGATGATTGGGAGTCTACTTTTGCGTTGAAGATATTGTTCTATGGAAATCCTTTGGATCTGTTCGGTTTTCCCCATACCTAGCTATCATAGCCGCTTCGCGATATTCCGATAAGAGTGCGGGCTTTGAAGGATTCCCGATTTGATCCCTGCTCCGTTCTGTCGTAGATTTATGGTATTCCATCTTGGGAGCGGCCATGTCCAGCTGGTACCAGCGCTTTGCATTTTCCCTGGTCAAGGGATTCTATGTACCCCGGCTTATATCCCGTTATTCGGTTCGTTTCACGGGAAATGATAAAGAGCCGGCGGAACCGCATCTGCTCATCGCCAATCATCAGCACATGGACGATTCATACGTGTTGGCCCGGCATATGGCGAGTCCCGTCAGGGCGATGGCGGATCGGGAAGCCTCGTCAGCCCTGCAGCTGGCCCTGGGAAAACTGCTGGGCCTGTATTTTCGCAGGCCGGGGGTTGATGATACGGCTCTGATCAGGCAGACGAAGAGTTTTCTGAACGAGGGTCATTCTGTCGGGATTTTTCCCTCCGGGGCAATGAGCTGGGACGGCCGGGATGAAATCGATTTTCTGCAGACGGCCAAACTGGCGAAACTGCTGAGGGTGCCGTTCCGGATGGCCAGAATCAGCGGTTTATACCTGGCGAAACCCCGATGGGCCGAATCGGCGCGGGTCACCGAAGTCGGCGTCCATTGGACGATGCTGCAGGCGATGGAAGTCCGGGAGATGAAGGCCGGAGAGCTCGCAGGCAGGATCAGGGACGCGCTGGCACATGACGAGGTGCGGAGCCTGCGGGGCGCTGAAGTCCAAGGCGGGAAATTGGCGGAGGGAATTCACAACTTGATATGGCATTGCCCCTCCTGCAATGGGCACAATGGTATTCATGGCGTCGGCAATGAAATCCTCTGCGGCCGCTGCGGCGGCGGTTGGGTACTGCGGGGCGACTTGAGCCTGCCCGACGGACCCTTCGCCGACATCGTCAGTTGGCATGACTGGCAGATCGGTCGGCTCTCTGAGCAGATCGCGGCCGATGAGGATGGGGATTTTCCCCGACTGGATACAACGGGAGCCGCGTTGATCAGTCATGACCAGCGATCGCCCCGCAGGAACCGGAATGTCGTCCGGGAAGTCCGTGCGGAGTACCGCAACGGCGAAATGCATGTCAGCGGCAACGGAACCCACGGCATCAGCTTCCCGCTGGGCTCGGTCCGGGCACCACGGATCCTGAAAAATCGAAGCTTTTGCTTTTCCCACGGCGAACAGAGGTTCCAGCTGGAAGCCCCGGGGCAGAATCTGCTGAAATGGTTATGTATGGCTCGCCGATTGAGCCGTTGACTTGAAATCTCAGGAGGTATCAATGGAAATCACCACGAAACGCGTCAGCTATGAAGCCGACGGGCAGACCCTCATCGGTTATCTGGCATATGATCCGTCGGCGGAAGAATCCAGACCGGGGGTCATCGTAGTGCATGAATGGCTGGGTCTGAATGAATATGCCATGAAACGGGCGGTGGATCTGGCAAAGGAGGGCTATGTGGCCTTCGCCGCCGATATGTACGGCGGCGGGACGGTGGTGGAGCCATCCGAGGCCCGGAATATGGCAGGCAGCGTGGCCGGGGATTTCCCCCTCATCCGATCCCGGTTTGACGCGGCATTAGAGGTGCTCACTGCTCAGGATTCGGTTGATTCCAGCAAGATCGCCGCAATCGGCTATTGTTTCGGCGGGGGCATAGTCCTCAATATGGCCCGGATGGGGACCCTGATCGACGGGGTGGTGAGCTTCCACGGAAGCATCAATCCCGGTTTGGACGCGGGGATCGGCGACGTGAAGCCCCGCATCCTCGCTATACAGGGAGAAGGCGATCCGGCGGCCCCCGCCGAGCGGCGTCGGGCCTTTATCGAAGAAATGAATGCCGCCGGAGCTGATTACGAACTAATTGTGTATGAGGGCGTCAATGCCCACAATTTCACCAATCCCGACGGCAGCAGCTATTATCCGGAGGAAGCCGACCGGGCATGGAAAACCATGCTTGGGTTTTTCGGCGAACTGTTCACATAAACGGCGCCCGGGCAACTGTACACGACCATCGGGTCGGGTGTAGTATCGGAATTATAGTTGTATACATAAACTAAATCGCGCGGCGAATATCAGCGGCCGGGCAACCGGGGAGCATCCCATCGACGATACAAAACGCTACCGGGGACTGCGGGGGATCATGCGCCCGTTTTCTTCGATCATCGCACGGTATAAAAAAGAAATGGCGATAGCTATCGCGTTTATGGTCCTCATCGATATTCTCGCCTACGCCATACCGCTTTTGATCCGATATGTGACCGATGAGGTATATCCCCAATTGGGCAGCGGCGGCGGGCTTGAACCGCTTTTTTTATTCGGCGGGATAATCGTGGCCGCCGGGGTGGTCCGGGGGGGCATGGTCCATCTAATGATCCGCAGTTTCTGGTATCTGGCGGAAACCGTGGTCCGTGATATCCGTAATGCGCTATTTGAAAAGCTGCAGCATCTGCCGGCCCAGTTCTACGATACGGCCCGAACCGGCGATCTGATGTCCAGGGTGTCGGCGGATGTGCAGATGCTCCGGAATTTTTTCGCCTTCGGCATCGAACACCGGATACGGGTCGCCTTGATCACCCTCACGGTACTTGCCCTGATGATATGGCAGAACTGGCGGCTCGCCCTGGTGGTCTACAGCATCATTCCGGTCATCCTGTACCTGGTAATTTATTTCAGCACCCGGATGAGCCGGGCCACCATCAACAAGCATCGGCGCACCGGGGACCTTTCCAGCTTCCTGCAGGAAAATCTCTACGGTATTCGCATCGTCAAGGCGCTGGCCATGGAGGACCGGCAGATCGAAGCCTTCGCCGATGTGAATCAAAGCGTAAAGGACGCTTCCACCGAGGCTGCGGACCTCCAGGCGAGAATGAATCCCGTGCTGATCCTCACCAATACACTGGGCTCGCTGATCATCGTTCTCTACGGAGGCTGGCAGATCGTCAGCGGCACGGGGGACATGACCCTGGGTACCCTGCTGGGATTTATGAGCTACCTGGCGATTATTGGATTTCCGGTCTACATCCTGGCTTTTAACACCAGTACCATGAGTCTGGCTTCGGGAGCCACCGCCCGGATTCATCAGGTACTGAGCCAGTCTGACCAGCGCCAGCGGGACAACGGCCATCGCCGGGACCGGATCCGCGGCGAGCTTGCCTTCCGATCCGTGGGCTTTTCCTATCCCGACGGTGGCGCCCCGGTGCTCAAGGACATAGATTTCACCATCGAGCCCGGTGAACGGGTGGCGATCTTCGGACTTACCGGCTCCGGCAAGAGTTCCCTCATCAGCCTCATACCCCGTTTCTACGAACCCGATTCCGGGATCATCTCCCTGGACGGCGGTCCCCTGGCCGAATGGGATTTGGAATACCTGAGGAGCCGGATCGGTATGGTCCTTCAGGAAAGTTTTCTCTTCTCCATGAGCATCCTGGATAACATCGCCTACGGCCGGCCAGATGCCTGCCGTGAGGAAATCGTCGAAGCGGCCAAGGCCGCGCGGATCCACGATTACATCATGACCCTCCCGGAAGGATATGAAAGCACCGTTGGGGAGTTCGGCCTGGGATTATCCGGCGGGCAGAAACAGCGGATCGCCATCGCCCGGGCCATTCTCAAAGATCCGAGCATCCTGATCCTCGACGACTGCACATCCAGCCTGGACAGCCGTACCGAACAGGAAATCCAGGCTGAATTGCGCGACCTGATGGCCGGCCGGACCACGGTTATAATCGCCCAGCGGATATCGACCCTCCGCCTGGCGGACCGGATCATCGTACTGAGGGACGGCCGGGTTGACCATATGGACTCCCATGAAGCGCTGCTGACCAAAAGCCGGTTATACCGATCAGCCTACCAGATCCAGTCGAACTACGGTTCCATAGGCGAGGATGTCATGAGCGGGGGCCCGGCGTGAGTGAAATCCGCAGCTTCCTGAGGAAGTTTCTCCCATATCTTGCTCCATACCGACGGGACATCATCGTCATGTATGCCGCCGCCATTCTCAACGTGGCTGCATTAATCAGTATTCCGATCCTGATCCAGCGCGCCATCGATTTCGGGATCGTGCCCCGGGATACGTCCATGTTGCTGAATATGGCCGGCTTCGTAGCCGCCGCCGCGGCGCTGCAGTTTATCAGTTTCCGGACCCAGGGGCGGATCATGATGCGGGTGGGAAACCGGGTCCTTTTCGATCTTCGCCGTGACCTGTTCGGCAGCATCCAGAGGCTGTCGGTTCCGTTTTTCGACGCCAATAAATCCGGTAAGCTGATGACCCGGGTGACCAGCGATGTGCAGGTCCTCGAAGAACTGCTGATGGCGGGACTTGATACGGTGCTGGTGGACGTGATGATGATTTTCGGCCTTATCAGCGCGATGATTATCCTGAATGCCCGTCTGAGCCTGGTCCTGTTGCTGGTGGTTCCCCTGCTGGCGCTTATCGTTTTCGTCCTGAGGAACCGGATCATGGACGCCGCCTCGGGTATACAGAAGAAACTGTCGGGGGTGAACAGCTATCTCAACGAGTCCCTGTCGGGAATCCGCGTGGTTCAGGCCTTCGCCCGGGAACGGCGGAATATCCGGGAATTCCAGCGGATAAACGGGGAGTATTACGACAACAGCCGCCGCTTTTACCCCCTTCATGCGATTTTCTGGCAGGCAGTGGCGACGCTCAATACGGTGAGCCAGGGCCTGGTTATTCTCGTCGGCGGCTTGCTCCTCTACCGGGATCTGATAACCATCGGGGTCATTGTGGCGTTCCTGAGCTATGTGACCCGGCTTTTCCAGCCCATGCAGAAAATCAGCAATATGCTGAATCAGTTCAGCAGGGCGATAGTGTCCGGCCGACGGATATTCGAAATTCTCGAAGAGCCGGTAGCGGTTCCCGATAAGGAAAACGCCTTCGAGCCTCCCGCGATCCGCGGAGAGGTCGAGTTCACCGACGTGCATTTCTCCTATCATCCCGGGGAGCCGGTGCTGAAAGGCGTGAGCTTTTTGGTGAACCCCGGTCAGATGTGCGCCATCGTGGGTCACACCGGTTCCGGGAAATCCACGACCATCCATTTAATCAACCGTTTCTACGATATCGACTCCGGGCATCTAAAAATCGACGGGCGGGATATCCGGGATTATTCCCAGAGATCCCTGAGAAGCCGCATGGCGACGGTAATGCAGGATCCCCAGATCTTCTCGGGATCCGTGGCCGAGAATATCCGATTCGGCAGGCCGGAAGCGGGCATCGACCAGGTCCGGCAGGTCGCCCGAACCCTGGGCATCGAGGAAATGATCGACGGATTCCCCCGGGGCTTCGATACCGAAGTTGGCCAGAACGGCGGGAATATTTCCCTCGGGCAGCGTCAGCTTCTCGCCTTCGCCCGGGCCATGCTTCGCAATCCTTCGATCCTGATACTCGACGAGGCAAGCGCGTATCTGGACAGCGAGACCGAAGCAATGGTCCAGAAGGCCCTGGGAGTGCTTATGGAAGGACGTACGAGTTTTGTTATCGCGCATCGCCTGTCCACCATTCGCAATGCAGACCAGATCCTCGTTCTCGAAGATGGCCACATCGTCGAACGGGGAAACCACGAGGAACTTATCGGCGCCGAGGGAACCTACGCATCCTATATCCGGACTCTGGAGACCCACTGATAGGGCCGATGATCAATCCATGCAGGGGGAACTATCGGGAGATCGTCTCGATGGCAGGCAGGATCATCGGCTCGGCCAGATCGAAGTCACTCTTCCCATCCCGGGCATGCAGCCTGGATAGCTCCTCCAGCGCTTCGGGATCGGCTCCGAAGCGATCGACGCAGAACTCAATATCATCATCAGAGAGAACCAGCCCTTCGAAGCGAATGAGGTTTTCCAGAACCTCCTGCAGCGCTTCTTTGGCGGGATACAGCTGGTCGCTGACCGGAGCCAGGCCCCATGAGCTGCCCGGGCTGCCGCTTCGAAGCATATCGCTCCGGCTGATATAGGCTGAGGGGGTGCGTTCGATAGCCCGTTGGACCCCGTTCTGTTCAAGAGGGAGAAATTCATCCGCGAGAAGCAGCAGGTCAATCGCCAGTTCCTTCTGATCATTCCTGCGTATCCCGTGGTCGGGAATCTGATCCTCGAACTCGCTGAGCTTCTCGTATATTTTGCGGGCGAAGGGCAGGATGCGCCGATCATCAAGCGAGATGGTGCTTGGAATAAGCGAAACCGATGGGACACCGGTTTTGCGTTTGTCCCGGCCCAGCGAAGATGTATGCAAATACAACTGCTGACCGGAATAGGGCCCGGCGTCCCCGAATAATCCGTGCATCCGCTGCCAGGCCCTTCGAAACCGCGAATAGCTTTCCGCCGCCACCCGGCTCTGCCGCTGGAGTTGACGATACAGCTTTACGAATTCCCGGGTCTCGGCGCTGTTTTTTTCGGGGCCGGAAAGGCGGGTGGCGAGGGCTTCAATAATCCGCTCCTGGAGGGTCCTGGCTGAGCGAATCTCCGGGATGCTCGCCAGAACCCGGTGAATTCCCGCCCCTCGCTTTTTCGCCGCCTTCAGGAAAAAACCCGGTTTCAGAGG
>CAWZYW010000118.1:0-7137 GCA_963966255.1 uncultured Salinispira sp.
CTGTACATCGTTCGAGATGAAGCTGAAATTCATTTCAGGACTGAACAAACTGTCGAAGGCCTGCTCCCCGCTGTTCGTGATCCGGTAATCGACGCTGAAACTTTTGCGGTTGTCGAAACGATAGGTTTTCTCCAGTCGAATCGGCCGGGGCCCGGCGCGATGATTGAGTTCCGCTTCTGCGTAGAGGGGCAATTCGAGTTTTTTTCGCACCGAGTTGCCCTTTCCGTCGAGCTGGTATTCGATCTCGTGAAGATTCGCAGAATCCTCAAACCCCATTCTGGCGAACTGCTCAATTCCGGTATGGTCGGGGAAAAAATGATCTATGAATCCGCGGCGGGGATAGGGATCATAGCCCCGGGATTCCTGAACCGGCCCATGATACACCTCGGGATAGCGCCCCATGTTATCCAGGTAATTCCAGGGTACCGGAAGGTAGTCCAGCTCGAAGAGGATGCCTCCCTGAGAATGAACGTAGGCATTCATCTGGTTGCCCTGGAAGAGGAACTCCTCCAGGCCGTCCATGTCGAAATCGAAGCTGTTGATGGAAGCGGCGAAAATACCCCGCTCACGGGTGAGGATTTCAGATCGGATCAGCGCAGAATACACCTCTTTCCGATAATTGTTGAAATACACACCCCCGCGTTCTCCATGCCAGAACGGCATATTTGATTGCCCGTGCCAAAGTTCTTCCCGGGCGGCAAGTTTCCGGTACTTGTCACCCCTGATCTGGGTGGTGAGGCTCTGGACATACTGCATCTTCGAGTACAGGAGATTCACCTCGCTATAGCGGCCGAGGTTCTGCCTGAAAATGCTTCCGTAATAATATCCGGTTCTGCCTACGCCGCTGGTGATGGTTCCCTTGCGGCGGAGGTACCGTTCCAGAGCGGAGATCGATCCGTAGGCCTGCATTTCATCGAACGAAGTCGCGGGGAAATAGCCCCTCGAGCGTTTCTGGGCCTTTCGCATGTATCGGTAGGGAAGCAGGGTTTCGATGCTCCCGGCGGCGATCAGCTGATCAAATCGACTGAGCAGCCGTTCGAGGTGCTGCTCGATGAGCGCCGGGTCGAGAGTTCCATCCTCCGCATCGTGATGAATGCCGGCGAACAGGCTGATGATCTGATCTTCCCGCTCGGCAGGTACTTTTTCGATATGCCTGATTATTTCATCGGGGCTTAAATTCCAGAAATTCTGCCGCACCTCGTGATTGACCGGGAATACCACCATGGTTTTTCCCTGGTCCTCGGTTATGCACGGTGTGTAGAAATCCCGTTCCTCAAATCCGGCCTTCCAAAAGTGATACTCGTCGAGAAAGAGATATTCCATACCGGCGGACTTGAAACTTGAAGGGAGTACGGGTTCCCAGATCTGCTCGGTCACCCAACAACCCCGGGGGCGGCGACCGAAATTCCTGCGGAGATAGGTAGTCAATTGTTCTATCTGCCCGATGCGATCGGGCTTGGGGATGAGGCTGTACACCGGCGCATAGTATCCGCCGCCGATTATTTCCAGCTGCCGGCGTTTTACCATCTCCACCATGACGTCGATAAACTCGCTGTGGGTCTCTTCGATCCACTCCAGTAGGCTGCCGGAAAAATACCCGACGAATTTCACCGATGGGTGTGCATAGAGCACTTTCAGCATGGGGCGGTAGAAGCTCTGGTAAATGGTCTCCATTTCATCTTTCAACAGTCCGATCGGGGGAGCGTGGACCATTCCGAGGATGATATTGGTGGAATTCATGCGTAGACCCGCCGGGAATAGTGAATCATTATTATCCTATCTGAGATTCGATGCGATGTGTATTGGAATCCCAATTCAGATTGTACTCTCTGTTCCTCCACATCTCAATGTGCTTTTCGCAAAAAACGTTTTTTCGCCCGGGCTTACCCGGCGGTTCGCTTACGACAGCTTGCAGACCGGGAAATTACCAGACCAGCTGAGGGAAAAAACTTCGGAATATGCCGCCGATGAGCATGGCCAACAGTGCCATCGACAGGAAAAGAACCCCGGGACCCCGGAGCCGATGCTCCGCATTTTCCAGTTCGATGCGTTTCTGGATCAGCCTGAACAATCCCAGGGCGGTCCCGTACCCGATCCATGCAGACAGAAGAACCAGCAGGGCCGTCGGCAGTGAAAATTCATGATAGCCGACAATGAGCACGGGGATAAGCTGCACCGGATGCTTGATGACTTCATCAACGCGCCAGCCATAGCGCTCCCAGAGTTCAGGCCTCGTCCGGGAAGCGAGGAGAATCAGCCCCCCCCGGACAAGAAGGAATGCAAGCACGAAGAACACGATAAACAGCGCGCTGCCTCCGAGAATACCTGATATGACCCGGGAGATCCCCAACGCGATCAGACCCCAGAAGGCGATCATCAGACCGTGAATCAGCCATGTCCGAATACTGGTGCTTCCGGGCCGCCGGAAAAAAATATCCCTCAGCCCGGCGATGAAATACACAAACAAATTCAGGGAAAACGCGAACAAAAACACCGTATACCAGAGGCTCATCGCATCACCTTCTCAAAAAGGGCCTTGGCATAGGCCAGGATGAACAGGAGGCCGAAGCCGCTTGAAAACAGGAAAAATACCGTCGGTCCGCTGGGAGACCCGGCCCAGGGGGTCGGGTTCAGATCGATGCTGCCGTATGCCAGCAGTTCCCGCAGCAGCGCGATGACGAGAAACACGCCGATAAACCCGAATAGATTGCCGAACAGTGCTCCGAAGCGGTTTTCAGCGGGGGCTTCTTCACTCCGGTCCTCCGGAAAAATGGCGAGATAGAGATGGGTTCCCGACAGTATCACGGGCAGCAGTATCCCCATATCCGCCCGGACCAGCGGCATCAGCGTCGTGATAATCAAATCTCCCAGGGCGATAAAAACCGCGGCGAACAGCAACTTGCCGGAGAACCGAAGTTCCTTCATGAAATACTTTTCGATGAGCCAGTCGCTCAGCGCCATGAGGGAAAAATACGCCAGGTAAAATGCTGAGAACACCAGGGCATAGATCAGGCGGTTACTCAAGAGCAAGATGGGGCCGATGCCGATATAGCCTGCGAGAATGGGATTCTGCGCAAAAAGCTTGTCCAGAAACTGTTTCATCGTCGGTTCTCCTGGGCATATCGGATCAGGCCGTCGATTTCCCGGCTCCAGAGTTCCCGCAGGGATAGAAGACGGAGGGCATCGGACTGGCCCTCCCGGTCATTTCGGAGTTCGCTGAGTTGCCGGGCTGCAAAGGCATTTCCGTAATCCCAGCCGCTTATCGGATTGTCCAGATAGACCACCCGATGCGACAAATACTCCCCATCCCGATCGAGACGTATCAGCACTCGCAGGCTGGCGAAGGAATGGCTTACCTCGAGCTCGAAAATCCCGCTCCCGTCGCTCAAATCGAAGCGGCTGAGCATCGGCGGTTCGGCGATATCCGTCTCCAGGCTGATGCGTTCATCACCGAGAATATCCCGCAGCGCAAGCAGACGATTGCGCTGGAAATTTTCCTGATCGGCACCCCGGGTGGCGAACAGCGCCGCCACCAGCAGCAATGCCGCAACGGCGGCAAGCAGGAAACCTTGCAGGAGCAGTTTTACCGTGGGGTTATTCACGTCCGCCTCCTATACCGCTTGCGCGCCGTGGCATGCCGAACGGGCGCCTGCGGCTGAGAATGATAACAAGCGGGGTGAGCATATTCATGGCAAGCAGGGCCGGGGCCGAGCCGTCGGGCAGCACGGAAAATTCCCGGAATACAAAAGCCAGTACCCCGAAGCCTAGACCGAAGGCGAACTTTCCCCGGCCGGTGTACGGCGTCGTTACCGGATCAGTGGCCAGGAAGAACAGCGCGAACAGGAAGCCACCGCTCATCAGGGCGAACAGCGCGTCGCCGGTGGCGGCCTGGGCTCCCCAATGGGTTCCGGAAAACAGGAAACTGAGGATTCCCATGCCAAGCGCTCCGGCAACGGGTATCTGCCAGCTGATAATACGCCGGGCGAAGAGAAAAATCGAAACCAGGAGAATCAGCACCACCGAAATTTCCCCGATGGCTCCCGCGCGGAATCCCAGAAGATAGTCAAGATAGCCATCGGGAAGAATCGTTCCCAGGGGAATAAAAACCCGTTCGTTGAGCAATCGCACAAGGTACTCATCAACCGGACCCGAAGGCGCGGCGATCAGTTGCAGAGGCCGAAGCACCCTCGGACTGCCGTTCTGGAGAAGCATCAGCTTGGCTCCGGTCAAATGGGTCGCTCCGGAAACCGCATCCGCACCGGATAGCAGGCTGCCGAGAAGCGAGTCACCCCAGGGCTGGCGATAAAAACCCTGGGGCCAGCTGAGATGGGCGAACAGCCAGCCGGCAGCCACCGGATGGGCCCAGTATTTGCCGAGACCGCCGAAACTCCACTTGACGACCAGGACGGCGAAACCGGCGACCAGGGCAGGCAAAGCCGGATGGGCGTAGGCCGGCAGGCTTAAGGCGGAGAGAGCCGATATCAGGAGGGTGCTGCCGTCACTCAGATTTTTCCGCAGTTCTGTTCTGAATTCTGAAAGCGGAAAAATCAGCGCGATGGCCAGGACCTCACTGAGCACTCCCGCCGCAAGGCCGATGGAGAGGATGATCAGCGCCGGCAACCCGAAGATCAGAACGCCCCAGAACGCCGGCAGGGCCAGCAGCGTCAGGATCGTCCACATGGCCCGGGAGCTGGTAATTGCCCCGGAGTAGTGCGGCAGTCCCGCGGTGGCGAGATTTCTGGGAAGATGTATCCGGTTACTCATTTCGAAACGCTCCTTCGCCGAGAGCGACGATACCGTCCCGAATGCTGGCGGTCAGCGGAATGCGGGACGGGCAGACATGGGAACAGATTCCGCAGACCCGGCAGGCTTCAAGCCCGGCATCCCTGGCATCTTCGAAGCGACGGTTCCTGAGCAGTTTGTGCAGGGTCACCGGCTCGAGATTCGCGGGACAGCTCTCTACGCAGATGCCGCAGTTAATGCAGGGCTGCTCCGGGGCGTCTCCGAGCTCGTCCCGGGTCAGGGCGATAATCGCCGCGATCTGCTTGGTCACCGGGGTGTCCGCGTCGGCGACTTCGAAACCCTGCAGTGGGTTGCCCACCAGGATTTTGGCCGGGGTTCGGGCCAGCCCTCCGATTTCGCTGAACAAGGTTCCTATGCTGGTTCCGATCCTCACCCGGACCGTCCGGGTCGGTCCCATTGCGCCGCCGCCGATGGTAATCAGGCGGTCCACCAGGGCCTTGCGAAGCAGCACCGCCTCATAAAGGGCGAACACCGTGGAAACCGCAAATACGCCGGCCCCCGAGGATGCGTACCCGCTCTGGGGCAGCAATTCCCTGCCGGTAACCATGTGTATCAATTCGTAGGGGTCCCCCGAAGAATAACTGTCTCTCAGGGGCCTGAAGCGGAGATTCAGCCCGTTCCGCGCCGCAGCCTCCCGCAAGGGACGCATGAGCCGACCGTGACGCCGGGGATACGCAAAATGGATGTCATCAGTCGACAGGACCCGGGCCAGCACCTGGATACCCTTGACGATCTGTTCGGGATACTCGTTGGCGAGTCGCACTTCCGATGCGATAAACGGGGCTCCGGCTGCTCCGTTGATAACGATGCTCCCCGCCCCGTGTTTCCTCAGCTCCCGCAGAGTGCCTCCCAGGGGTTCGGTGAAGCTGTCCATGTGCACCAGGCCCTTCTCGCTGACCAGGTCGATGATGCCCAGGGGACTCAGCGACTTCCAGTCGCCTTCCTCTTTCTGTTTGCCCAGATAGTCGAACTGGCCCTTTAATTTCACCGATACCGCCTGACACTTCTGACCGTCGGGCAGGGAAATTTCGATGATCCCCTGAACCACTCCAGGGATGGGAGAATGGACTCCTGCGCCGCCCTTCTCGGCGGCCTTGCCGATGAGCAGACCCTCGCGCACCTCGTCTCCGATACGTACCATGGCGGAAGCTTCCGCTCCCTGATGCTGGAGCAGCGGGACCACCGCCTCCGGGGGTAGACTGGCCTGCCATATCGGCGTACTGAAGTCAGGGTCGATTATTCCGTAGGGCTTGATGCCCTTTGTACGTAATTTCACTTTGTGTTACTCCGCGTTCGAAACCGGGATATGATCCGTTCCAGGGGTGCGAACTGCCACCGCCCGAGCCAGGGGAAGGCGAGGATCAAAAGAACCAGGAATTCCGGAACAAGATTCCAGACCTGAGGGATAACCAGCACTCCGGGTTCAGGTCGCACATCATACCACCTTTCCCGATCGCTGTACAATCTAAGAAGGGAATAGGGTCCGGAGTTCGAAACGGTTTCCACGATCCACTGCTCATCGATGATCAGCAGGGTTTCCTCGAAGGAACGCAGAACGCCGTCTTCCCGGACGAAGCGAGAAAGAATCACTGATCCATCCTCAAAACGGCCAGCCCCCGTTTCGTGGTTAATGCTCAGATACGGGAAGGCCTGCTGGTATCCGTATTCAGCCAGGATATATGCGGCAGCCGGATACTTTACCCCTGATGCCTCGCCCTGCGCCGAAATATCCGTATTGATCCGGGCATTCAGAAGTTCGATCACCTGGCGCGAGAGAATATCATTGGGATGAGCTGATTCTCCGTTTTCCGGATCAGGAACCAGCGGGAGCGCTGCAACGAATTGGGTGGGAAACGGCGATGCATTAATCTGAAAAAGAAATGGCAATGCCAGGGAGACGAGGATGACGGCGATGAGAACCGCCCGTTCGGTGCGGGCCGGTTTATCCCAGGAAGGCGTGATTCCCCTGGGCACGAACAAAGGGTGCTCTTGTTTGCCCGTCCGCACCAGGGATCGATACTGGCTGGCCAGAAGGAGCGGGGACGTATAAAGCGGCACCAGGATAACCAGCAGTCCGAAGTGAGATCCGGGAAGGAAGCTCAATCCCGCCAGCATTGCCAGGACCAGCACGATCCAGATTCCCCTGAGGCCGGCATGGCGGTGAACCCGGCTATGCAGAAACATAGCCATGCCTTTTACCGACCCGGGGAAAACCGGTAGCTCGTCGCCGGCGGAAACCGCTTCGTTCAGTTCATCCCGATACCCTTCATCGCTGAGTACGAGAATTTCCCGGAGCACGATAAAGAGCTGTCCCTTATACACATCTGCAGCTGC
>CAWZYW010000119.1:0-7108 GCA_963966255.1 uncultured Salinispira sp.
CCTGAAGCAGTGCGTAGATCCTCGAATGGGACATCCCATCGCCGATACCGAAATGAGTGAAATTGTAGTCCGATTGCGCTCCGGCGAATGCAGCCGTGAGTCCCAGGAAAGCCATCATTGCGATCAGAGTACGGCGATACTGACTTCGGGTGGTACGGTTCACCGATTTTCCTCCTGCATACCCACAGGATACCAGGAGAACCCCACCGATTCGAAGGCCAGGGTTCCGCCTTCGCCGTAATACCCCCGACTGTCCTCCCGCCGATAGAACCGCAGCTGGGCTCCCCGGTAGCTTCCGCCGCCCAGGTCCTCCAGGAGCAGGCTTTTCACGTAGCCCGGGGAATCGGGAAGGTCGGGATTTTCCCGGTAGAGGTTTTCCGGTCTGTTATCGAGTAACTCCCGGGCGATAAACTGCCGCAGATCGCCGTGGGGCGAAAGGACTCCGCTGGCCAGGGGCCGGGGGATATCCAGCGCCTCGTCATTGTTCATTGATGTTTTATCGGAAAAAGCGAACTCGCCGGAGGCCAGGTCAAGAGAGTCGCCATGTTCAAGGTAACTGATTATCCAGTCCCCCGGCCTGCCTGCCATGCCGTCTCCGTTCCGGGAAACCAGGTAGGCCCCCCGCCTGCCGGAGACCCGTAAGATGCGGCCGTCCACCAGCAAAGCCGTGTCCTCAGCGATCCCGAAGCCCCGGGCTTCGCCGTGGCGTCCAAGGGCCGTACA
This sequence comes from uncultured Salinispira sp., assembly GCA_963966255.1. GTDB lineage: Bacteria > Spirochaetota > Spirochaetia > DSM-27196 > Salinispiraceae > Salinispira. The sequence goes on from CAWZYW010000119.1 coordinate 724, forward strand.
CAATCGTATAAGCCGGCCCCGGGCATCGAAATGCTGGTCCACCAGGCCGTCGGTGAAGAACCCGAGTCCCGGTCCGGTGAGCACACCGCGTTCAGGGTCATGGATGCAGGTCGCTGAGCTGCCCTGGTAGATCATGATCCTGCTCATTATTGCCGCCCCCGCGCTGGTACCCCCCAGAACCAGCGAGCCTTCGGCGTTCCGTTCGCGAAGTATTTTCAGCAACGGACCGTCCCCGTTATCTTTGGTCGTAAGGCAGGACACAATAAGGGCCTGATCTCCTCCGGTGAACCAGACGGCATCCACCCGCTCCGCAGCCTCCAGGGCGGCGCTTTCATCGGTCCGGGGGTCGATCATATGCACCGGCCCCGCTCCGGCGGCGCGCAATTTTCCGGAGATACGGCTGAACGAGGTTTCCGGTTCGGCGCTGGCGCAGGGGATAATACCAACTGCCGGGGCGGGGTTTTCGCATAAAGAGAGAAAGTCGCGATAGATTTGCTGGTCGTGGTCGGCTCCGCCGACGATGCATAAGCGGGACATAAAATCGCTCCATAATAGGGGATGACATGGGTGCAGCTCAAGATGCTTGCAGTGCGTTGAAAATATTACTACTGAAAGAGTAATAACACAAGCCGAGGCCAGCTGTCTGCTAATTTCCCGTTATTGTCACTACCATAAGAGTAAATTTTCTGTAGTCCCTATGGCCCGGGCATGATATAGTTAATTCATGTCAAATTCCCTTGATGCGGCCATCGCTGATCTGATGGAAGCGGGATTCATCGAATACGAGGCGAAGGTCTACCTTTCCCTCCTGCAGAACCATCCCGCCAGCGCGTATACCATCAGCCAGAACTCCGGCGTTCCCCATTCCCGGGTGTACGATATCTGTCGCCGGCTTAAAAAAAAGGGTTACGCGGTTTCATCGAGCAGCAAGCCTGAAACCTTTTCACCCCTTTCTCCCGACGAACTGGTTGATAAAATAAAGCGGGACAGCAGCAAGCTGACCCGAAAGCTGGGAACCAGCCTGAAGTCCATATCATTTTCCTCGGACTTCGATCCGGTTTGGAATTTGCAGGACCGGGAAGAGGCCCTTGCCAAAACCGTTGAGATCATAAACGATGCGGATAAGATCCTCTACATCGGGTTCTGGAGCGAAGAGTACGATTTGCTCGAAGAGCCGTTGCGAAACGCCCATCAGCGCGGCGTGCAGGTATACATGCTGATCTACGGTCAGCTTGATCTGGATTTCGGCGAGTACTACTTTCATGACCGCGACCATCTTGATGATATCTACGAACAGGGAAGGAGCATCGACATGGCCGCCGACAGCCGGATCTGCCTGTCGGGGATCATGGGCGGCCCGGGGAAAACCGAAATGGTATGGACCCGCAACAGCGGTCTGGTTCATTCCATAGAAGGCTACATCATCCATGATTTTTACCTCGCGGAGCTCGAGAAGGTGTTCGGGGACGAGATGAACGAGAAATTCGGCAAGAACCTCATCGTGCTGCGGGATAAGTTCAACAAAAGCCACTGATCCGATATTTGCACAGTTGAGCCGCATTGACCTAAACTATCCTAGTGAATCGGTTTATGAGGATTGCACTCAGCTTCCTTTTTATCTTAGTTACGCTGCCCGGATTCATCGCATCCCAGGATGTTCGCTGGGATTATGCATGGGCCGTGGGAGCAAGTTTCGATGCCCGTCAGCCGCCGGAACGCTGGCAGCCCCTGGAGGATCCTAGCCAGGGTTATTCCAGCGACACCTTATGGCTCCGGCTGACCATCTCTGGTTTTGCACCTGATTCGGAATTGCTTCTGGTAGAAGACTATGGACTGGATTATATCGATTTATATCGTTTGGAAGCAGGGGGAATCCGGCTGGTTCAGGAAAGCGGCTGGGGTCGTGGCTATGAGGGATTAACCTATTTCCATGGGAAGAATCATTTTGTCCTGGAAAATCCGAATGCCGAAGATTCGCTGCAGTTTTTCCTGGCCATCAGGACTTCCACCGCCTTCTATCTGGATTTTTCAGTACAGACTCCAGACGGATTTCTTCGAAATATAACAGCAAACTGGATTTTGATCGCAGCCCTGCTGGGCTACGCCCTGGGTACGCTGGTCTACCACCTGGTCCTTGCCATCATGATGAAGAACCGGCTGTATGGATATTATGCGGCTTTGCTGTTTTTTACGATCATCGTGCTGGGATGGAACCTTGGGGTGGCTCATCTGTTATTCTGGCCCTATGCCCCGCTGCTGGGCAATTTCCTTGGACCGGTAGGCATAATTGCAGGCCTGGGCTTACTGCTGCTTCTGGTACATCAATTGCTCGAAGCCAACGCGCGGCAGCGGGGGATCTGGAGGTACTTCCCCGGGGCAGCCAGGGTCCTGTTTCTCCTCTCGGTCCTGTTTTTTCTGGTTCCCCCGAGCCTGCGGTCCATGCTGGGGCTTCTTGTGGCCATGCTGGTGTCTATTGTGATGGCGGTGCTTACCGGATTATATTCGATTCGCAATCGGGGCAGCATTCGCTACGCTTCCCTGGGCATCACGCTATTAATGATCGGGGCAGTCCTGTATGTCCTGAGAACCTTCGGCGTCGTACCGGATAACCTGTTCACCCAGCGTGCCTTGGACTTCGGCTGGACGGCGGAAATGATGCTGTTCAGTTTCGCCATCGGCAATCACTTCAACGGCCTGCGAATCGACCTGCAGAGAAGCCAAACTCAATTGGAAGAGTTCAATCACCGGCTGGAAGAGACGGTCCGAGAACGAACGTCCCAGCTGGAGGATAGAAATACCGAACTGCGTTCCCGTATGGAGCAGCTCTCGGCGGCCCAGGAAAAGACCGTGAACAGCGAAAAGCTCGCCAGCCTGGGAAGAACCGTAGCCGGGGTTGCCCATGAAATCAACACCCCGCTGGGAAACAGCGTCACCCTACTGTCATATCTCCAGGAACTGATCGGGCCGAGGGCAGTCCGGACCATCCCTCCCGAGGATTGCGCTCAAATCAGCGATGTGGTCGAAATGCTGACCGAGAATATCGAGCGATCCGTCGAATTGGTGAAGAGCTTCAAGCTGATAGCCGGGAGCGAGCACAAACAGGACCCTTGGAGCAATGCCGCCGAATTTTTCGAGCACTACCAGGCTATCGATCGGCACGAACTGGAAAAGCAGGGCATACATGCAGAATGGCGGTACAGCAGGGATACTGAAATTCCCATGGATAGCGAGAGCCTCATCCTGATTCTCGACGCCCTGCTGGATAATGTGGTGGTACACGCTTATCCGCCGTCCTGGCCGGAAAATCGCGACATGCCGCTGCGCATAAGCGTGAGCAGCGGCAGGAGATACTGCCGGATCAGCGTTCGGGACTGGGGTGTCGGCATCGGCGAGGATCATAGTCAAAAGGTTTTCGAGCCGTTCTATACCGTTCGCCGAATTCCCGGCCATCCGGGACTGGGATTGCACAGCGTATACAATATCGTCAGCCTCCAGCACGGCGGAGAGCTTCGTCTGTTTTCTCCTCCGTCGGGAGGCACGGTATTCCATCTCCTGCTTCCGCTTCGGGATGCCGAGGCCTAAGCGGGGCTCCGCTTTCTAGTGAGACATAATCACCGTTCCGGCTTCGCCGCGAATCGCCGCCGGCAGGTTCGCCACGTCGGTGATAATCACCCGGTTGTCGGGATCGGCCTGGACAAACTCAATGGCGGCGGCGATCTTCGGCCCCATGGAGCCCGCGGGAAACTGTCCCTGGCGTTGATAATGCCGGGCCTGGGCCAGGGTTATTTTTTCCAGATCCTTCTGATCATCTTTGCCGAAGTTGATGGAGACCTTCGGTACGCCGGTGATGATAATCAGCTCATGGGCTCCCACCGCCAGGGCAAGTTTCATGCTTGCCAGATCCTTGTCGATGACGCAATCCATTCCTTCGATCAGTCCGTTTTCGTCCCAATACACGGGAATCCCGCCGCCGCCTCCTGAAATCACCACGTAATCCTCGTCGATAAGGTGGCGAATCGATTCTTTCTCGATGATGTCCAGAGGATAAGGAGATGCAACGTAGCGTCGCCAGCCCCGGCCCGCGTCCTCCTTGACCACCCAGCCGTGTTGCTCCGAGAGGGCCTTCGCTTCGGCTTCATCGTAGAAGGGACCGATGGGCTTGGTGGGGTCTTCCATGGCCGGATCATTGGGATCCACCACCACCTGGGCGGGGATGGTGACCACGTTCCGCCATATCTTGTTTTTCAGCATGGTGTTTTGAAGGCTTTGCTCAATCATGTAGCCGATGGAGCCGCAGGTCATGGCATCGGCCACTCCCAGGGGTGTCTCCGGAAGGGAGTTCCGGGAATTTTCAACCATCAGCATGATGTTCCCGACCTGCGGACCGTTGCCGTGGGTGATCAGCAGCCGGTATTCGGATTTCAGAAGCTCAACGACTCCCTCCATGGACTCCCGGGTCGCCTGGAACTGGGCGTGAATATCGGTTCCCCGTTTTTTGTCGAGAATGGCGTTTCCCCCCAGGGCAACAACCGCAAGTTTTTTTCCATCTTCCATGCTGAGCTCCTTTCCACGGGTCATCCTCTTCACGTATGACCTGCATATTGTTACTACTGAAATAGTAAAATAGAATATGACTATAGTCCCGCTCAGCGGCGCCGTCAAGCCAAAAATCCGCGGCTGGGGCCATGGGGTCATAGTCGATACTTGCCTGAGCAAAATAATTTCTTGACAGGCTTCGGGCAGTCGGTATAATTACTACTGCAATAGTAAAAGCCACAGAACCTCGGCCCCGATCATTGGCGCCGGTAAATGGAGAGTTCATGAAAGATCCGGTACGCGTACTGATTTGGGGATTCGGCGCCATGGGAAGCGGTATGGCGGAAATGCTGCTTCAAAAACGCGGGGTCGAGATCGTCGGGGTCTGCGATACCCATCCCCGGCGCAGCGGTAAAAAAATGTTCGAGGTTCTCGGCATCCGGAATCCCGGAGCGCCCGAGGTCATTATCCGGTCCGAAATCGCTGATGCGATCGCCGACGCCGAGGCTGCCGGCGGTGCCCGGATCGCCCTGCTGGCCACCGACTCCTTCACCCGGAAAGCCTACGATAAGATTATGCTGCTGATCGGCCGGGGCCTCAACGTAATTTCCACTGCTGAGGAAATGGCCTATCCTGCCGCCACCGAGCCGGAACTCGCGGAAAAGATCGACCGGGCCGCCCGGGAGGCCGGGGTCAGCGTTCTGGGCACCGGCATCAATCCCGGCTTGATCATGGACCTGCTGGTGGTGCTGATGACCGGAGCCTGCGCCGACATCAGCCATATCAAGGCCGAGCGGGTCAACAGCCTTTCCCCCTTCGGTCCGGCGGTGATGGAAGAGCAGGGAGTGGGGCTGAGCCCCGAGGCGTTCGCCGCCGGCGCCGCTGATGGCAGTCTGGCCGGCCATGTGGGCTTTGCCGAATCGGTGAATATGATCGCCGATGCCGTCGGATGGAAGCTCGACGGGCCGGTATCCCAGGCCATGAAACCCATCGTAAGCAGCGTCCCCCGAAAGACCAGATACATCGAGATAGACGCGGGAGACGTGGCGGGATGCAATATGACCGGATCGGGTCAGGTCGACGGGAAGCCGAAAATCGAAATGATCCATCCCCAGCAGATCGAACCGGAACTGGAGGGTACCGATACCGGCGACTACGTGACCATAAGCGGTACTCCCGATATCAATCTTTCCATCAAACCGGAGGTTCCCGGCGGCATCGGCACCATCGCCATGTGCGTGAACATGATACCCCAGGTGATCAATGCCGGCCCTGGATTGAAAACCATGCTGGATCTGCCGGTTCCCCGGGCCATCCTCGGAGATATGCGGGATCGCATCGACTGAACAGGACAACAAGAATTAGACACAAATACAACAAGGAGCGACTATGCGGGAACGACCCGATGATTTTACCCGGCGCCGGGCCCACCTGGCGGACATGAGCGAGGCGGAACTGGAAAAGCGGTTCTGGGAACTCGCGGACAAACTGACCCAGCCCCTGGTGGACCTGGCGTACAAACATACCAGCCCTTCGATTGAGCGCTCGGTGCTGCTTCGCATGGGGCTTTCTTCCATCGAATCCCAGGCCATCGTAAACCGTGCCATCGATGCGGGACTCATCGGCAAAGGCGCAGGGCATATCGTTTACGCCGTCGCGAAATCGAAAAATCTCGATATCCGCTCAGCCGGCCAGGCCCTGGCCGACGGGAAGTACTGGGAGGACGCCGCCGAGCTGTTCGCTCAGCCGGCATCCGCCGCCAGGACTGCCAATGACGGAGGCGCAAAATGAAGCTCGATGTGAATAAAAAGCTCGATGTGGAAGAAATCCTGAAGGATCTGGAGCATTA
>CAWZYW010000120.1:0-7098 GCA_963966255.1 uncultured Salinispira sp.
CATTTCCGCTGCCCTGGGAAAATCCGGAAGCCAGATATCCAGCGTATCTTCCAATGAAATCAACCCTTCCTCCACCAAATCCATAATAAGCACCGCGGTGAACAGTTTGGAAATGCTGGCTATGCGGAACATCGTTTCCCGATCGATGTGGTCCGTCCGCTTAAGCGTGGAGCTGCCGATGGCGGCGGAGAACAGGATTTCACTGTGTTGACGCAGCGATAGCTGCAGTGCGGGGATGTCCTGCTCATTCAGCGCTCCTTCCAGTATTGCCAACAGTTCCTGATCCGGCGGTATGCCGGCGTCATCAGATAAAAAATACATACGTTCATGCATAAACGGCTCCGATGCGTCGTTGTTGTACGGTGGGCTTTCACAGGAAATGACCGTGGATAGCATCGCTGCAAAGATTATGAGAATAGCGAGGGAAACCGATTTAGATTTTTTCATTGCGCCTCCGGGATGATTACATGTCCTGAGGCTACTCTAATGCGGAAGGATACAGTCGACATGAGGGGAAGCGCCCAATTCCGGGAAATGAGGGCTTTCACCTATGCCGATACGCCGATGACCGGAGGATTACGCAAGAATATTTATCAGCTGACCCTCATACAGAGGACCGGTGCCGAGGTCCCGGGTCTCGCTGGTGGAGGTTCGGTAGCGCGGTATTATTTCCTGAAAGGCCGCAGGAACTACCCGTGAAACCGGATCGACCTGGTCATTGGCCTCATTGTACCGGGGATAGAAATTCGTTGGACGGATAGTCGCCGAAGGGGAAAGGCGCGATGCCGCCAGAGACGCTGCGGATCGATAAACCACCCGGGAGGTAACGCTGTTGACTGCTGTTATTCCGTCCATAGTGAAAATATAACGCCTCCTGCCCACATCAGGCAATTTTCTTGAAGTGCTCCGAAAACGGCTGATATTCCCCGAATAAATCCTATGACCGGAATGAGTTAAGGATGGAGAACGGCGGCGAACCAAAATAGCCGGCCCTAAACGACGGCTGCGAAGCGAGATATAGGAAAAAAATCAGCTGTTTTCGGAGCACTTCACAAATCTCTGGTACAATAATCATATGAACGCTATCCACCCGGTCTCCGACCACGAGTATCACAAGTATTTGAATGAGCTTATCGATTTGATGGCCATCCCCTCTATCTCGAGCAACGCGGACCACGCCGGTGACTGCCGATCCGCAGCCGAATGGCTGGCCCGGCGCATTCGCAGCTCCGGAGGCAAGAACGTACGGCTCATAGAGCACGACCCGAACCCGGTGGTATACGGTGAACTGGGCTCCTTGTCACCCGATGCGCCGACGGTGCTGGTCTACGGACATTACGACGTGGTTTCCGCCGGTGAAGCGTCGGAATGGAACAGTCCGGCCTTCGAACCCACTGAACGGAACGGTTTTCTTTACGGCCGTGGTGCGGCGGACATAAAGGGGCCGCTTCTTGCCAGCCTTTTCGGCGCGATCCGGGCGGTAGACTCCGCTGCCGAAGCGGGGCGCGATTACCCCTGGCGCATCAAACTCCTTTTCGAGGGGGCGGAGGAAGGGGGTTCCTGGAGCATCCGCAATTTCATCGACCAGTATCCCGATGTCATGAGTGCCGACTTCGCCTTTTCCGCCGATGCGGGCATGTTCTCCTACGAGAAGCCATCGATCACCCTTTCGGTGAAGGGACTGTGCGGGGTGCTGTTCCGCCTCTCCGGTGCCGCCAGGGATCAGCACTCGGGAGCCTTCGGCGGGGCCATCGACAACCCCAACCGGGCCCTGGCCGAGATGGTCGCCGGGCTCCACGACGGGAACGGTCGTATTACCGTCGAAGGAATGTATGATGGGGTTCCTGAGATCAGCGATGCCCAGAAAGCTGACCTAGCAGCCATCGGCATGGACGACGAACATTTCAAGACCGGCGCCGGCGTCGATCAGCTCTGGGGCGAAGCTGGGTTTTCCGCCGGCGAGCGGGTATTCCACCGGCCATCGCTGACGGTGACATCTCTTTCCGGCGGAGCGGTGATGAACATCATTCCTGCAAAGGCCGAGGCGTATATTTCCGTGCGGCTGGTTCCAGAGCAGGACCCTCCGAAAGTACTGGAAGCACTGAAGGCCCATCTTCGAACGAATTGCCCGCCAACCATGAAGCTCGAAATCCTGAAGGAAGGGCATTATCCCGGTGCCTGGAACGACCGGGAACACTTCTCCGTCAAGAGCCTGGCGGCAGCCATCGGAGCCCAATGGGATTGTCCTCCCCTGTTCGTTCCCGGCGGCGGAGGAATCCCGGTGATTGCGTATCTTCAGAAGAAGCTGGGTATCCCCTCGGTGCTCACCGGCATCGCGGCGGCAGAAGACAATATCCACGGCGCCGATGAACGGCTGCACCTGGGGAACTGGCGAAAGAGCATTGATGCCTACGGGGATTTTTTCGCTTCGATAGCTGACAGATCAGCGTTGCGGCGCTGACAACGCCATTGGCATAGCGGCAGCCCTGGATAGTACCCCTTGAAAATCAGGCACAGAAAACCGAACCGCTACAGTAGAAATTCCGCGTAATTTTACAACCTTTTCCCCCAATCTCCGTCTATGGTTATAACAATGCCACACATCGGCATAATTATGATTATGGAATAAGTGGACTTTGGAGCGGCAGTGAACAGTATGGAATTGATTATCCAAAAATACTCCCGGGATCTGTATGCGTATTGCTTCTCCATACTCATAAACCGGGAGGCTGCTGAAGATGTGTGTCAGGACCTGTTTGTCAAACTGCTTTCCAAACCAGAATTGCTCAATTCGACGCGGAACACACGGGCATGGTTGTTGACGGCTGCCAGAAACCGCTGCATCGATGTGCTGCGGAGTGAGCAGCGAGTAGCCTCCTGCGACCGGGTCGAAGAAATCCCCGCTGAGAGCCATTCGGATCCCCAATTGGCGATCCTCGATGATGAGCTTGCCACTGCGGTACGCCACGCTCTCTCCCGATTGAAACGGGAGCACCGGGAAGTGCTGGTGCTCAGGGATTTTAACGGAATGAGCTATCGGCACATCGCTTCGCATCTCAATTGGGACGTCGAAAAAGTCCGGTGGACCTTGCACCAGGCGCGGGTACGACTTAGAGATTTTATAGGAGACGTATATGAGTAGGAATCGAAGCGGATCAGCCCGAAAACTGCTGCGACGAAGCGGCTTATTTGAGCCTTCGCCGGGACTGTCTTCCCGGATTAGCCGGTCAATCTTCGGCGATTCCGTCGAAGGTTCAGAGCGTCCCCGCTATAAGCATGCCAGTCCGCAGATGCGGCTCATCGCCGCCTCGCTGTTCGCGGCCATTCTGGTACTGAATATTCCCGGGATTATTACCCGGAACCCGGCGCCATATGCTTCCCATACCTTCGAGCAAATCGGGTCGTTACTGCAGGAAACTCCTCTGGCCAGAGAGGTCTCAGATATTGTGAATAAACGTAAAAGGAGCTCACATGAATAATCGAATACAAACATCTCTTCGATTGGCCATCGGAATTGTCGCGTATTTTGGCCTGCTGGCGGGGATGGTGATCCTCCACGGCGGCTACCCCACGCACCTGATTGATCCGTTCCCCTGGGGCTTTATGCTGGTATCCCTGGCCTTGACGATAGTCGGCATGAGGGCGTGGCCGACCGTTTTATCGGTATTCCGCGGAAATGCAGGGACTGATTCCGAGACTGATAACGGGGTGATAGCAGGTATCGGCAGAAGATTGTGGTTTTGGGCCGGTATGCTGCTGATCATCGCATTGTCGAATCTATTCGCCAATATCCGCAACGAACGGGCTATTGCCTTCGCAGTATTTCTCGCCTGCATGTCAATTCTGGTAACCTTGATGATTCGACTGACCCTTATTTTTCCCCTTCGTCTTATCGCCGTATCGCAACACAGGGAATCCGATCAGGAATCGGCAAAAGCGGACCAATCCGATCGAGCGGGCGCAAAAATCGCATCAGTTGCCTGGATTGGATTTCCGCTCCTGCTGTTCGCACCATCTCTGGCGTATTTTACCGGGATCGATGATTTCAGCCACATGGTTCTAGATGCCGGCGCATTCCTCGCGGTTGTGCTGGCCTGGCTGGCATTGGTCCTGAGCACCCTGGGTTTCCGGGGTCTGGGCCGGATAATCACCGGAACCAAGGGAACCGCTTCCCGTCGGCAGAAAGCGTTCAACATTCTCGGCTGGATGGGAATCGAAGCCGGAGTTGCGGGATTGATTGCGAAGCTTATCGTGATGCTCAGTATCCTCAGCGATCCATCGGGGATTATGTACAATCTCGGTCAGGCCCTGCTCTTTCCCCTCTACGGCCTGCTTTTGGCGGGAATTTGCTTTCTTCTTGCCCGCAGATAAAAAATAGCCCGCCGGGACTGAGTCTCGGCGGGCTTGTTGGCTCTCTAGTTATTCTGATGATCTTCCGCTTTTCATGTGGGCCATTTGTCGTATCCGTCCGATGATCTGAACCCCCGGGCAGCTGCCGGTAAAGAGGAAGCGCCCGAAACAGAACAAGATCATGGCCGCCGGAAGGGCGAAGCCCTGATTCACGAAGGCCGCAGCCAGAAACAGCCCGGCCACCAGCGCCAGGACCGCGAAACTGACGGCCAGATTTACCCTAAGTCCCTTATTGGGAATCCGGGCGAAGCGCAGCGCCTGCCCGGGCTCCCGATCATCCGGTGCCGATGGTTTCATCAAACCCTCGCCATCATGTCGTGAAGGCCGCCGCCGTTTTCCACGTTGCTATAACCCATTTGCTCCAGGACCCGCTGGGCGTAGGAAGAGCGGGCACCGGAGGCGCAGTACACGATGATCTCCCTATCTTTCTGCCCCAGCTCCTCGGCACGGGAAGGCAGTTCGTCCAGGGGGATGTTGATTGCATCCGGGAAGGCACCCATGGCGAACTCGCCGGTGGTCCGCACGTCGATGACAATCGGACCGGTTCCGCCGGCATCCGCACCGGCCCCGGCATCGGCGGCTTCGCCGGCCTCCGCATTGCTGCCGTGCTCAAGATCTTCGATGCTCTTTTTCTCCACCGGCATCAGGCCGACCATGAGCTTCTCCAAAGGATAAGCCCGGGCATGGCGCTCCAGGGAAATATACCCACCGGAGAGATTGTAGACCTCGTCGAAACCCGACTCTTTGAGCATCCGCAGGGCCACGTGGCCTTTCTGGCCGTCATCGCTGATAAGAAGAATGGGATGGCCTTCGGGCAGCTGCCCCAGGTTTTCCCGGAGGATGTTCTGGCTGACATTGGTGCTGCCGTGGAGGTTTGCTTTTCGGAAGCTGATGGGATCCCTCAGGTCCAGGGCAATGGGTTGCTTTTCCACCGCGAAGTCCTCCAGATCCTGGGCCAGCACCGAGGGGCTGAAGCCGCTTCGATGGTTTTCAGCGGTGAAGGCCGCCATGTTCACGGGACCGTTGGGGCTGTTGAACGGTGGAGCGTAAGCCAGATCGGGTTCTTCCAGGTCGGCGGTGGTCAGACCGCCGGCGATGGCTGTGGCGATGACATCCAGGCGCTTGTCCACGCCCACCCGGCCTGCGGCCTGGGCTCCCAGGACCTTTCCGCTTTCTTTCTCGAAGACCAGCATGAGGCTGACCTTTTCCGAGCCGGGATAGTAGGCCGTATGGCTGGCCTTGTGAACCACCACGACGTCGGCATCGATGCCGGCATCCCTGGCGGCCTTTAGGCTCAGGCCTGCCGAGCCTGCAACCGCGCCGAATACCTTGACCACGCTGGTGCCGCTGGCCCCTCTGTATGTTCTGTTTCCCCCCAGGGCGTTTTCCGCGGCCATGCGGCCCTGGCGGTTCGCCGGGCCGGCGAGGGGAATACGGACCTGGCGGCCGTGGATGGAATTGCGGATCTCGCACATGTCGCCGGCGGCGTAGATATTGCCGTCGCTGGTCTGCAGGCGCTCATCCACCAGCAGACCGCCGGCCTGGCCCATCTCCAGGCCCGCTTCCTGAGCGAGCTTGAGGGTGGGCCGCACGCCAACCGACAGAAGCACCAGGTCGGCTTCGATGCTGCTGCCGTCGCTGAGCTGCATGGACTTGCCTTCGATGCCCTGCATGGAGGTTCCGAGCTTCACGTCGATGCCGTAATCAAGGAGCTCTTTGGTCAGGAACCCGGCGAACTCGCCTTCAAGGTTGGGCATGATCTGGGGAGCCATTTCAACCAGGCTCACCTTCATTCCGCGCTTGGCCAGGGCTTCGACCATCTCCAGGCCGATAAAGCCGCCGCCCACCACAACGGCGGTCTTCGGTTCGTTGTTTTCGATAAAGGAGTTGATGCCGTCCATATCCTCCAGGGTCCAGAGCTGGAACACGTTGTCCTGCTCCACCCCGGGCAGCGGCGGGACGATGGGCTTCCCCCCCTGGGCCAGGATCAGGCGGTCGTACTCGAAAATTACTTCCTGGTGGCTGTCACGCTTCCAGGCCACCACCTTCCGATTCTCCCGGTCGATGGACTGGGCCTCGGTACCGGTGTGCACCGCCACCCGGTACTGGTCCCGGAAGGTTTCCGGGCTGGCCAGGATGAGATCCGAACGATTCGCGATGTCCCCGCCGATGTAGTACGGCAGACCGCAGTTGGCGAAGGACACGTCGTCCCCGGCTTCCAGGATGGTGATCTCTGCCTTGCCGTTTATCCGGCGGGCCCGGGCGGCGGCGGTGGCCCCGGCGGCTACCCCGCCGATGATGAGGATTTTCTCTACTTCGCTATGGGTTACGGTACTCATCTCAACTCCTAATATATATTTTATTATATATAACAAAATATATACTAAGAGCGAGGAAAAAGGTCAAGGGGTTTTGGGCCTTGACCTTTTTCTGTGCGTCCGAGTTACTATGGGCCCAGCATTGCCAGGGGGGCGAGCATTGCTACTGTAGCGAGAATAATAAGAACACTAAAACCTGCTGCCTTGAGCATCCTCTTTCGATTTGCTTTCATACCGCACCTCTTACTCAGAGTATTTCGACCTATGTCGATAAGAAATAGTATATAATATATTAACATTTTTTGCTATTTTACTTACATAGGGCCTCCTGAAAAAACCCTATGCTGCCATTTTACTATACCCCAATCCC
>CAWZYW010000121.1:0-7021 GCA_963966255.1 uncultured Salinispira sp.
CACCACGCCGATGACAGCCGGGAACAAATGCTGTTGAGCTATTTTCAGGGGCATGTTCCGGCGGCCCTGGAGGGGATCTCCCCGCATTTCCCCGGGGGAATACGTCCGTTCCTGAGCTGTGAACCGCCGGTTGATCGCCGCGAAATCGAAAATTATATAGACAATCAGGACATTCCTTTTTGTGATGATTCCAGCAATGATGATCCCGGATTTCGTCGTAATTTTATCCGAAAGGAGCTGCTGCCGCTTCTCCAGAAGCATATGGGCAACGTGCCGGCCAGCCTTGACCGCCTTTCAGCCCGCTGGCGTCAGGCACAGGCCGGGGATCGGGTTGCCGGCTTATCCGCAGAGGCGAATCCGTCTGCACTGGAATTTTCTTCGGACCAGACCTGGCGGCGGGGAGGAATATTCGGGTCTCAAAGCTTCTCGGCGGATATGATGATCCTTTCCCGGCTGGGTCCTGAAGCTCGCCGGAAAAGCCTGCTCGACAGTCTCCCACGTCAACACGGCAGGGATCCCCGGATAACCGCTGAGGTGATTGACCGCGGATTTTCCATTCTGCTGAATCAGTCAGGCAAAGAGGCGGAAACCGAACTGACAGAATTGGGGTACGGACTGATGATGACCCGGTGGGCCGGGGAAATTTGTCTGCTGCCTTCCCTTGCCGAGCTTCCGAAAAAAGGGTATTTTTCCGAACTGAAACCCGGTGCTGCGGTGAAATTGGACCTGCTGCCAGGGCTCAGTCTCGGCTTGTCGGTGCGAATATCCGATTTCGAGACCGAAATACCTCCTTTAGCCGTCGTGAATTATTCGGCATGGTTTTCCGGAACGAAATTCCTTAATTCACCGGGAAAAAGTTGGTATCTTACATACTGTCCGAAAGGTTCCGGTAAACCGGCGCCGCGCTGGATGTTGGACATCCTGCCGGTGATTACTGCCGATTCCCGGCCTGTCGGAATGGTGCTGCCTGAAACCCATCGATGGAGCTTTTTCAGTATTTCCGCTGAAAAAGAAACATCGGGTGTGGGATCCGCAGAATCAGCGCTGGAGAATAAAATTGATTTTGAAGTGGAGCAATACTGGTGAGCGACAACAATCAGAATAACAAGAACAACAACGATCCGCAGCAGCCGATGAATTTCAATTTCCGCAATAACCGATTCGCATTGGTTATGCTGATCGCCGTCCTGGTAAGTTTCATCCTGTTTTTTCTTCCGAACATGACTCCCACCGGGACCGAGATCCGATATGATCAGTTCCTCTCATACGTCGACAGCGGGATCGTCAGGAGTGTGACCATCGTCGGGGATTCGACGGTGGAAGGCGTGCTCTTTCGCAATAACAATGAGGAGCGCTTCACCACCAACATTCCGTATTTCGACGATGAACTCATCAGTCGATTGCTGGCGAACGGAGTTGCGTTCACCGGGGACGAAACTCCGGTGAGTCCGCTATTCATCCTGGTACAATTTTTCCCTTGGGTACTCATAATATTTTTTACTTGGTTCATGCTCAGGCAGTTCCAGGGAAACGGCAACCGGGCATTCAGCTTCGGAAAGAGCAAGGCGAAGCTATATCAGGAAGATAAGCGCAAGGTTACCTTCGCGGATGTCGCCGGGCAGAAAGAGGCAAAGTACGAGCTGCAGGAAGTCGTTGAGTTCCTCAAGAATCCGAAAAAATTCGAGGACATGGGAGCCAAGATTCCCACCGGCGTTCTGCTGGTCGGAAGTCCGGGAACCGGTAAAACCCTGCTGGCAAAAGCCACCGCCGGTGAAGCCGGCGTGAAATTCTTTCACATGTCCGGTTCGGATTTTGTGGAAATGTTCGTCGGTGTCGGCGCGAGCCGGGTTAGGGACCTGTTCGAGCAGGGCAGGAAAAACGCGCCGTGTATCATTTTTATCGACGAACTGGATGCCGTGGGCCGAACCCGCGGCGCAGGCATGGGCGGGGGGCATGACGAGCGGGAACAGACCCTGAACCAGATGCTTGTCGAAATGGATGGTTTTGAAACCAAGGACGGGGTTATTATTCTCGCCGCCACCAACCGTGTGGACGTTCTCGATCCCGCACTGCTCCGCCCGGGTCGCTTCGACCGAACGGTCGTGGTAGACATGCCTGACAAGAACGAGCGTCTCGCAATCCTTAAGATCCACGCGGCCAAGGTACCCCTCGATCCTGCGGTTGATCTTGAAATCTTCGCAAAGGGATCACCCGGCTTTTCCGGAGCGGATCTTGCCAACATGGTGAATGAAGCAGCCCTGCTTGCGGCCCGAAATAACCGACGCTACGTCACCCGGGAAGACTTTGAGGAAGCCCGGGACAAGGTGTACATGGGAGTGGCTAAAAAGTCCAAAACCGTCACCCCGGAGAGGGCCAAACTGGTTTCCTACCATGAAAGCGGTCACGCGCTGCTCCACTATTTTCTGGAACATGCCGATCCGCTTCACAAAGTGACCATTATTCCCCGCGGCAATGCCGGAGGGGTCACCTGGAGCCTTCCGGACGACGATAATCCCCTGCACACCAAAAAATGGTATGAAGATAATATCGCCATGGCGTACGGAGGCATGGCTGCAGAGAAACTCGTCTTCGACGATACCAGCAGCGGCGTATATGGCGACCTGAAGGCGGTAACCGACACTGCCCGCCGGATGGTTTGCGCCTACGGTATGAGTGATCTCGGGCCGATATCCCTGGGTCAGGATGAACAGCCGATATTCCTCGGCCGGGAGCTCGCCCAGCACAAGGACTATTCCGAGGAACTGGCGAAAAAGGTCGACGATGAGATCCAGAAAATATTGAACAGAGGTTATGATCGAGCCCGCAAGATTCTGTCCGATAATAGAGATAAACTGGATACTCTGGCCAATGAACTCCTGAAGCGGGAGACCATGACTGACGAGCAGGTAAGGGAATTACTCGGCCTGCCGAAGGCCAAGAAAGGTGATGATGCCCATGCTGAGCAGGACGGTTCGAAAAGCGATGCTGTCGACGGAGAAGCGAACACAAGCGCTCCGACGGAATAATCTCAGTCCACGATCCTCGACGAAACGGCTGCGGATACTACCCGCAGCTGTTTTTGTTGGCTCTCTTCTGATCTCCCAGGGGCTTGTTGCACAGAGTTCGTCTCCGCTTTCAAACAATCCCGTTATTGCCGGTATGAATCGCGAAATTTCCGCGGATTTCATGGCGGAATTACTGTCGGGCATCGAACACTCTCCCGGGCGCCGGGAGGAACTCCTTCGTTCAGCTCTGGAGTACAATGCGGAGAACAGCGATGCCCTCTATTACCTCGGTCGGAAGCGGATCCGCGAAGGCAGGGTATTGGATGCCGAGGATTTGATTCGCCGTGCGCTTGAGAGCGAAGACTGGCTCTTTACCCCTCCGGTGGACGCGATAGCCGAACATGTGGATCTGCTTCTCAGGCTGAAGCGTTTCGATACGATTCGCAGCAGATATGTGGCATCCGATCGTTGGGTGGAATTTCTCAACAATCCTGGCATTTTGATTGATTTAATAGACGCCCTGTACCGTATGGGCGATCACGGACTGGCCGACCAAATCATGAATCGGGCCCGGGCCCGTTACCCTGACGATATGCGGCTTCGGGCTCTGGCAGTAACCCGCCCCGATCCTCCTCTGATCGGCGATTATCAATGGCTCAAAGCGGTATGGCAGTCCATTCCTGAGAAGGATATCGGCAGCGATACTGCGGAGTATCTGAACCGCGCCATGCTTCATTACCTCTTTACCATGGAACCCGGGGCGCAGCGGGCCGAGCTCCTGGAAACCTATCGCTCAAAGAGGGAATTCGACATATTGTCGGAGTTCCTGGTGCTGGAGGAGATGGCATACAATCAGCGAAACGCCTATCTACGGGAGTTGGAAGAGCAGCTTCTGCTGGATGACTACCTTCTTTTAACGGCGATCCGCGAAGTGAATCTCGAGCGCAGCGAAGATTCGGAGCAGTTTTTTTCCCGCCAGTTTCGGGATTTCCCCCTGTTGAGGATCGATCTCGACCGCAATGGAGAATCGGAGGCGGAACTCCAGTACCTGAATGATACGATTCACTGGATTCGCAGCGATTGGAATCAGGATAATATCTGGGAGCGGGAAATCCTGCTTCGTGAGGATGAGAACGGATATCCCGTACCGTACGCCCTGGTCCTGAGGGAACCCGGCCGCTCGCTGGAGATTATCTACGATCGCTATCCCGATGTGCATCACGCTCAATTGACGGTCCTTTCTGAACAGCGGCGCGAGCAGGTGACCTATTTCCTTTCCGGGGAGCGCTTCCGTCTCCCCGCAGTGGATTTTCGCAACGATGATTATCAGTATGTGGTCAGGGATCGAATCGCACAGCTTCTGGATGGCCGCTCTGATGCCGGCAGTCTGTTTATTTACGCCAGGCCCGATGATAGCACCGGTTTTTATCTCAGGAAAGTTCCGGCTATCGAATCGCTGATTGATGATTTCTCTCCCTATATATATCTTGTAGAAAGCAGGTACGCCCGGGATAACGAAGGCGAGGAAGTTCATCAGAGCCGTTTTGACGACGGTGAGCTCCTGGCCGCCCGATACGATATCGATGGGGATGGAGATTTCGAACTCCTGCATTACTTTTCCCGCGGCCAGCTGCAATACAGTCTCCGAAGCGACGATGACCAGATTTGGTATCTGGCCCGGTATGATGATGAGCGGCGTATTACCGAAGAGCAACTGATCCCCGCCAATCGATTCATCGATCTACCCCGGGTTTTGCAGCCCGCCCGGTCATCGGCAATCTGGAGCATGCCGGAGTATTAATGTGAAGAAATTCATGAGATATAGCGCAGTTATCCTGATGACTTTGTTTTTCGGATCCTGTGCAACTCAGCGTATGATAGTCACCGAATACGGAACCCAGGCTCATCAGGACTTTGTCCAAGAGGAAATTGATCGCCTCCTGGACAGCGGCAGGGATGAAGATGTGCTTCAGGCGATTACCCGGCTTTCCCGGGAAGCGAACCGGGACCGTATCGCAAGGGATATTATCATCAACGGACTTCGCAGAAGCCTGGATGTCTACGGGGAGATCGCCGGATCGCCGTCATACTTTGACGGTGAAAACAGCGCCGTCCCCGTGGCCGATCCCCAGCTTATTGAAAGCCGTGAGAGACAGAGAGCTAACTACAATATTCTGCTGGCCTATTATCAAAACTTATCCGCCGAAGATTACACGAGCAGCGAAGAATCGATGGATTTCCTGCCACAATTAAGCGAAGCCCAGCGTCTTTTCGCCCTCGCTGAAGGTCAGCGAATTGAAGGCCGCGAAAGTGTAGCGCTGCATTACCTGTATCGTGCATATCGCGAACTGGGACGATCGGGGTTTATCGATAACGGCTTCAGCCGGGAGACCCTGGACAACTACGCACGCATTGCCTGGGAAGGCAACAATCGGGAACTGCTGGCAGTGATCCTGGCCGCTCTCGAACGCAACTTCCCCCTCGGCGAGGAAGATGAGAACTATGAAGAATATCGCCGGCTGGTCACCAGTCCCTGGGAAGCATCGGTGGGCGTCGAAGCTTCGGTCACCATCTGGGTTGACAAGGGAATACGCCTGGAGAACCGCATCGGCTACCCCGAGCGGAGCATTGGCACCGGGTTTTACGTGGATCCCCGTGGGTATATTATCACCAATTATCACGTCATCGAATCCGAGGTGGATCCTTCCTATGAAGGCCGTAGCGAATTGTTTATCAGGCCCGGGGAAAACCCCGAGCTCCGCATTCCTGCCAGGGTCATCGGCTACGACCGGATTTTCGATCTGGCCCTCCTCAAGGCCGAGGTGGAAGCCCCGCGGGTTATCAGTTTTCAGTCCAGCGCCACGCTTCGCAGCGGCAGCCAGCTCTATGCCATCGGTTCACCCGGCGGTTTAGAAAATACCGTCACCAGCGGTATTGTGTCCGCTGTCGGGCGTCGGTTCCTGCAGATGGGGGATTCCCTGCAGATTGATGCTCCGGTCAACCCGGGCAATAGCGGCGGCCCCTTGTTTGACGCTGATGGCCGGCTGGTGGGCGTTGTCTTCGCAGGGATTGAACAATTCGAGGGAGTGAATTTCGCCATTCCCTCCTCCTGGATCGAATACCTGTTCCCGGATCTCTTCGAGACCGGTGAAGTGTCCCATCCATGGCTCGGTATGGCTCTCCGCGAGGATGCAACGGGCCTTGAGGTACTGTATGTCGCGCCGGGATCCCCTGCAGAAAATGCCGGCTTCGTCCCCGGAGATATGATACAGGCTCTGAACGGCGCGCCTTCCTTGGATCTGCCGGAAAGTCAGCGACAGATCCTTGCCGGAGGCATCGGGGCACTTTATCTGGCTGAAGGGTATTCGAGTGAAGGGGATGGCTTCCGCCGGCTGATCCACAGCGGAGAACGTCCATACAGTCCGATGGAAGAAGTGCTGGACAACCAGCTGGTGGATAATTGGCTGCCACCGCTGTTCGGAATGAAAGTAGAGCCCCTCACCAGCCGGGCTCGGTTCAACGAGTACATCATCACCGATGTCGTTCCCGGAGGAATTGCCGATGAATCAGGTCTGAGCGCCAATGACCCGTTTCAACTGGTAAACTGGTTTGTCGACACGAATGAAAAAATCGCTGTGCTCCAGATCTATATTCAAAAGCGCAGCGGTGGGTATCTTCGTGAAGGCCTGCAACTGGCAAACTATATTGAACTGAACAGTTTTCTCTGACTTTCGCCATACTTCGATTACTCCATTAGCATCATTTGCGCTATACTTATCGCAGACGGTCGGATTCGGTTTCTACCGGTCTTGTATATTTCCGGCCGACTCACCAGCGAAAGGCGGACCCAATGGCCCAATTGGATTTAAGTCGTTTTCAGGCTTCGTTTATTGAGGAAGCCCGGGATCTCCTGAGGGGTTTGGAGGGCGATTTGCTGCGTTTGGAGCGGGATCCATCGGATCAGCAAACCCTGCAGCACATCTTCAGGGCGCTTCACGCCCTGAAGGCCTCGGCGG
>CAWZYW010000122.1:0-7001 GCA_963966255.1 uncultured Salinispira sp.
GCCTCCAGCTGTACATCGCTGCCAGCAGCTACCCTTCCAGCCAGCCGCTGATAAACCAGAGCATCAGCCTGCTCCAGGAGTTGGCCGAGCGAAGCGGGAAAAACACCTATATGGGCGCACTGGATGCGGACAAGCTGGTGTACACCTATAAATACAAACCGCGCAGCTCTATCCTGACGGCGGCGGGTATCGGCGAACGGAAAGACCTGCACTGCACCGCGCTGGGAAAGATCCTGATCGCGTTCCAGAGCGATTCCGAGCGTGCCCGGCTGGTGGAAAACCTCGCCCTGGATCCGCATACCGAACATACCATCACCGATCGGAGCAGATTCCGTCAGGAAATCAAAGAAAGCCGGGAGCGGGGATACGCGGTGGACCGCATGGAACTCGATGAACACACATTTTGCATAGCCGCTCCGGTCATCAATGCCGGGGGCATCGCAGAAATGGCGGTCAGCCTTTCCTATCTGTACGATTCCTCCGTGGATATCGAATCGGAAGCCCGGGGAATTCTGGAAGTCGCCGGGCAACTCAGTAGCCAGCTCCAGCTGCCGGGAGGCATGTATGTCTGACGGAACCATAGACGACATCACCCTGGATTTCAAACTTGAGAAAAAATGCTTTCCCCGGATCCGGGAACTGGCCGACGGTGATGAGCTCGGACATGATGATGACTTCAATGAAATCATCTCATTTATCAACGCCCGCCTGGACTGTTCCGATTTCCGAATGGTCAGCATACTGAGGACCATGTACCGCTGGCCTGACCGGCTCCCGAAGGAAGTCCGCCGGAAAGCCCGGGAAAGCATACTGGGGTTCAAATATTGGATGGCTGAGCCCGGCGACGATTCCATGTGCTACTGGTCTGAAAACCATCAGATCCTGTTCGCCGCCTGCGAGTACCTGGCGGGCCAGCTCTATCCCGATGAGATCTTCGCAAATGACCGTCGATCCGGCGCGGAGAAACGTGAAAGGGGCCGGACGCGGGTGCTTCGCTGGCTCGCCCAGCGATTCCGCTTCGGTTTTACCGAGTGGCACTCAAACGTATACTACGAAGAGGATATCCCGCCCTTGACCATTCTCATCGATTTCGCCGAAGACCCGGAGATCGTCGAGAAGTCGAAGATGATCCTCGATCTGCTTCTCATCGACATGGGCATGCACAGCTGGAAGGGTTTGTTCGGTGCAACCAGCGGTCGCTGTTATGAAGACCAGAAGTTCCATCCTCTCAAGCAGGACACCCTCGATATCGCTGAAAAGGTCTGGGGTTACGGGCACCGGAGCGAACCGGACTGGCAGAAAATCAGCGCGAATTTCCTGCTCTGCGAAGGCTATCAAATCCCCCCGGTTATCAGGGAAATCGGCAGAGACCAGAGCGAAGTAATCATCCGGGATTCCATGGGCCTGAACCTGAGCGAAATACCCGATCACTTCCCCGACTCCCGAAGCATCGAAGAAACCGGCATGTTCCTGTGGGCCATGGAAGCTTTCACCAATCCGCAGAGCATATCCCTGACCATGAAGATATTCAGGGAATGGAAACTCCGCAGCAATCGCTTTCTCGGAGATTTCGCCGCCCTGGACCTGCCGGTCCTGCGAATTCCCGGTATGTATCCGATGGTCAGCCGAATCCTGAAACCCAGCACCGACGGGATCGCCATCCAGCGTTCAAATTCATACACCTGGAAATGCCCCGGGGCGATGCTGTCCACCAGCCAGAACTATCAGCCGGGCAGCTTCGGCGACCAGCAGCACATCTGGCAGGCTACCCTCTCTGAACGGCTGACGGTTTTTACCACCCACCCGGCGGGACCGATGTTCGACGATAACGCGAGAAACTTCTCCCCGTCATACTGGGTGGGCAACGGCATCCACCCCCACGGAGTGCAGGAACGCAATGTACACATGAGCATCTACCGCCTCGGGGGCCGCAGGGGATATCTCGAGGGAACCCGTCGCCGCTATACCCACGCCCGTTTCCCCGGCGAGCTCTTCGATGAATATGACATACAAGGCCGGTACGCCTTCGGAAATCTGGGCGGCGTATACATCGCGCTGATCGGCGCCTCGGAGCTCGAGCCCCGGCCGATCAGCCGGGCCGATGCGTCCTCGCCCGACGGCGGAGCACCGGCGGAACTGATCCAGCACGGAATGAACCAGTACTGGATCTGCGAAATATCAGCCTCGGGCGCGCACGGGGATTTTGCGGCGTTTATGGATGACATTCTGACCCGTCCACTGGAATTCAACGGACGCCGGCTTGCATACCGGGGACCGGATTCCAGCCTGGAACTGAATTACCGGGGTGCATTCCGCATCGACGGCCGGGTACAGGATCTGGAGTACCTCCGGCTCGACTCACCCTACGGCCGGGCGGAGCGCTATCCGTCGAAGATGGACTTCCATTACCAAAACCACAGCCTCGAACTGGACTTCGAGAATCTGAAAAGGAGCTGGACATGAGCGAAAAACTCTCCAGTGACAACAGCCTGGAGAAATATTCCCCGGCGTTCCGCGAAATCATCGAGTTGGCCGACAGCGCGACCCGACGATTTCACGTGAAGATGAAGTGGATGTGGGGCGAAGCCCTGCTGGGCTACGCTCTCACCGAACTGGACGCTTTCCTGGGGCAGGATCGGTACTTCGATTTTACCAAAGGCTACTGCGACTACTGGGTCGCCAAAGGACCCAGGGTTGATCAGGCCGACACATCCGCGCCGGCACTGATCACCTACGCGATGCAGAAGCGCTGCGGCAGCAGCGAGTACGCCTCCCTCACCCGGAAGGTCCTGGACTACATTCGCCACGAGCCGAGGGTGCTGGATGATGCGGTAAACCACCTTGGAAACAGTCCCGAGGGAAGGCTGTACCCGAAGTCCATCTGGGTGGACAGCCTGATGATGTTTTCGGTCTTCCCCGCCCGTTACGCCGCGGAAAATCAGGACCGTGAGCTTCTGGACTTCGCGGCACGTCAGCCACGGCAATATGCGGGCTACATGCAGGATGCGGACGACAAGCTCTGGTACCACAGCTATTGGGTGAAGGCCGCCACTCACTACCCGCGCAGGAAACTCTTCTGGGGCCGGGGCAACGGCTGGGTCATAGCTGCCCTGCCGATGATCCTCTCCTTTCTGCCGGATGATCACCCGGAGCGAGCCGGAATCATCGAAATTCTGCTGGAAAGCTCCCGGGCCCTGCTGCCCTGGCAAAGATCCGACGGATACTGGGAGACCGTATTCAACCGCCCGGGCAAAACCTACCGGGAATCCTCAGCCACCGCCCTAATCGCCGGCGGCTGGATGCAGGCCGTCGTAATGGGAATCCTGCCGGCGGAGGAGTTCCTCGCCCCGGCGCTCAAGGCGTTCCGGGCCGTGGTGGCCAATTTCGATACCCGCGACGGCGAACGCTACATGCCCGAGATATCCGCTCCCACCATTCCCCTGCATCTGTTCCCATTCGCGGGATACAAATTCGTCCCCCGGGGGGACAGCTGGTCCTACGGGCTGGCGGCGGCTATGCTGGCCGGCATCAACTACCAGAAGCTGGTGGACCGAGGTCTCATCGGCGAGGAGAACAACCATGATTAAGAACAACCCCCATGCGCCGCTGACCAGGGGAGAAGGCTTCGCCTTTGCATCCGGGGACATGTTCGGCGGCGGCGCCCAGACCATGATCGCCTTTTTTTATCTCAGGTTCCTCACCGACTTCGTGGGAATCTCACCCGCCCTGGCGGGAAGCATCATCGCCGTGGCCCGGATATGGGATGCGGTTTCCGATCCGCTTATGGGGGTGATTACCGACAACACCCGCAGCCGTTTCGGCCGGCGCAAACCGTATTTCCTGGTCGGATTCTTCGGCATCCTGGCTGCGGTGTTCCTGCTCTGGTATCCCGTGCAATTCTCCAATCCAGGAGCCCGGGCAGCCTTCGTTCTAGTTACCTATTTATTTTATTCGACGATACAAACCATCGTCATGGTCCCGTATTCGGCCATGAGCGCTGAGATCAGCACCGATTACAAAGAACGGAATTTCGTGAACGGTACCCGGCTGGTCTTCAGCCAGGTAGCCACCCTACTTGCTGCGGTACTGCCGTTGACCATCGTGGATGCCTTCGCCGATCCCCGTACCGGTTATCAGGTGATGGCTCTGGTCTTCGGGCTTCTGTTCGCCCTGCCCTTCCTCCTGGTCTTCCTTTTCGCCAATGAACGGGTTCCGGAACCCGAAGAGAAGGCCAAGTTCGATATAAAGCTGTTCTTCAAGCCGTTGAAACTCCGCAGTTTCCGATTGCTGATCGGCATTTATTTGAGCGCATTCCTGATCAACGACATTATTTCGGCGGTGTTCACCTACTTCATGGACTATTATCTCAACCGTCCGGGAGATCTGGAAATCGTCCTCGGGGTTCTGCTCATCGTAAGTACGGTATTCGTCCCGGTGGTCATCTATTTTGCCAATCGATACGGCAAGGGCCGGACCCTGGCGGTGTTCCTTCTGGTCTGGCTCGCGGGGATATTCGGATTATCGCGAATCACGCCGGAACTTCCCCATTGGGTCATCTACATCGTGGCAGGGGTCATCGGCATCGGCACCTCGGGGGGTATAGTATCCCCCTGGATCATGTATCCAGATGTTACCGATGTGGGAGAGCTGGCCTTCGGGAAACGGGTCAGCGGTTCCTTCAGCGGACTGATGACGTTTTTCCGCAAGGCAGCCGGCGCATTGGCGCTTTTCCTGGTCGGTCAGATTCTGCAGATCGCCGACTACCGCGAACCGACCCAGGAAATCGTCGACGGTGTACTCTCAACCACCAAATACGCCCAGCCGGCCAGCGTAATCACAGCCCTGCAGGTGCTGGTCATAGTTATTCCGGTGGTCCTGCTGGGACTTCTGTACTTTTTCGTCCGGCGGTACCCGCTTTCCAAGGAAATGCATGACAGACTGAAGGCGCTGCTCGAATTCAAGCGGGGTGAGCAGGGAGCGGCGGTCGTAACCGAGGAAGATGAAGCCGAAATCCGCAGTGAACTGATTTAGGAGCGAATATGAAAAAAGATGGCAAAACGAAAAAAGATCCGGTACTCCGATTGCTGCTTCTCTCCCTTCCGCTGGTCATCCTGCTGGGTGGAGCGACCATAGTACGGGATGTGGTGGTCAATCAGTCGATCCGTGGCATCGACGATCGGGTAATCCGAGAAACCTTTATCGGAGGTCCGCGGATAGAACAAGTGCTCTGGGATATCCTGAACGACACTGAATACAACAGCGAGCATATTCTGCACACCGCCCAGCATCTTAACTCGAGGGTGGACACCAGCGATTTCCGCACCCCGAGCATCCTTCACGTGCTCTACAAATATCCCGACCGCCTGCGGGCCGAAGACCGGGAAATCCTGAAACGCGCGCTACTGGATTACCGGTACTGGATCAAGGATCCCGGCGAGGACAGCATGGTGTTCTGGAGCGAAAACCACCAGATCCTGGGCGCCGTCGCAGAACACCTGGCTGGACAGCTGTATCCCGATGAGATATTCACCAATACCGGAAAGACCGGCGCCTGGCATCGGGATCGGGGAGCCGAACGCATCGCGATCTGGCTGGAGCAGCGTTGGACATACGGTTTCGTGGAATGGTACTCGAATACCTACTACAAGGAAGACATCGCCCCCCTTGCGGCGCTTATCAGCTTCACTGAAAACGAGGAGCTGCGCCGTCGGGCATCGATAATCATGGACCTGCTTTTCTACGACATAGCCACCCAGAGCTATAACGGCAGCTTTATCAGCTCAAGCGGCCGTGCCTATGAGCACGACCGAAAAAGCGACGCAGGATCGGACTTCGAGGTGTTCCTGGAAATACTTTTCGATTTCGATGCCGATGAAGCGCAGCCTGAAATGGGGCCCCACATGCTGCTGGCGTACCTGGACGGCGAAAACTATGAGCTGCCGCCCATATTCGAATCGATTATCAAGGATCCCGAGACACGGATAATCAGGGCAAGCAACGGCCTGAACGTTTCAGAGCTCGCCGGAGAAGGCCTGGTTGGGCACGAAGATCCACAGATCATGATGCAGTGGGCCATGGAGTCCTTTACGAATCCTGAGATTATTCATAACTCGGTGACCTTCATTCACGAATACGGTCTTCTGCGAAACAGCGACCTCAATGCCTTCAAGGACGTGAACATCGGGCTGCTGCGCAGCATGAAACTGCTGCCCTTCGTAAGCCGGGTGTTGAACCCCCAGCAGAACGGAGTCTCTATCCAGCGGGCAAACGCCTACACCTACCGGACGCCGGAGTACATGATGTACAGCGCCCAGGAATACCATCCCGGGGATTACGGCGACCAGCAGCACGTTTTTGGAATCACCCTCGACGCGGACCTGATGATCTTCCACACTCATCCTGCGGTACCCCCCGGGGCCGGCGGAGTAAACGGTAATTCCCCGAAATACTGGGTGGGATACGGTCACATCCCCCATACCGCTCAGGACCAGAATGTGAACCTGTCTATCTACCGCCTGCCCAGGCGGAAGGGCATCATGGAAAAAGCCCTGCTGGAATACACCCACGCCTGGTTTCCCTTCAAGAAGTTCGATGAGGCCATCGTCGACGGCAACATTGCCGCAGGCCGCAGGGGAGACTCGTACGTGGCGATCATCGCCTCGGGAGAACTTCGGTATCGCAGCGAAAGGCTGGAAAATCTGATTCTCGCTGGAAAAGAAAGCTGGTGGATCACCGAGGCCGGTTCAGCGGGCAGCGATGGAACATTCGATGGGTTCCTTGGCCGCATACGCGCACAGGCGGATGATATCAGCTACGACCGCGGCACTCTGAGCTATCCAGTTCGGGGGGGAGACGGCGGCCCGCGCCTCTTGGAGCTGGCGTACCAGAGCGGGTTTTCGGTTGACGGTCAGCCGGTGGACACTTCCTACCCCCGCTTCGACTCGGTTTACCTTCAGGCCGAACGGAAGCCGGATGAACTGGCTATCGCCCCCGACGGGATG
>CAWZYW010000123.1:0-7001 GCA_963966255.1 uncultured Salinispira sp.
TTTATCAAGAATCTTGCGATCCGCCTGGTAAGCCACAGCGTAGGGGAGAAGCTGTTTTCCGGGATGCTCTCCAATCTCGGAAGGATCGGCCTGCCGGAGAATATGGATCCTTTTGTTGAAAGTATCGATTTTCATCTCGGTCCTAACCGTAAGGTCGGTTCGAGTCTTTCCATGCTGGGGTTCAGGGATCATCTGCGTCTGAATTTTGTCCGGACTACTCAGGATTGTCCCATCGAACAGGAGTTTTTCCGTGAACTGGTCCGACGTGGTATTCCGGTTCGCGTCCAGAGTAATTGGAGGTAAAATGCCGTATTGCGTACATTGTGGGGTGGAACTGGCCCCTTCGGAGCCTAAGTGCCCTCTCTGTTCTACGGAGGTGATGATCCCGGATTATCAGCCGGATGTGGCTTCGGATCCATTTCCCCTTGAGGTGCAGCCGGCCCTTCCGGCCAAGGTGAACGCCAGCCTGGTCCTGCTGATCAGCGTGCTGGAGTTTATCGGAGCCATGGTGTCGGTTACCGTCGATCTGTCGATCAGCAGGGGACTCAGCTGGTCGCCCCTGGTCCTTACGTCATTAGCCCTGGTTTGGATGCTTTCCGCCTTTCCGCTGCTCATGCTTCGAAGAAGGCCGTTTTACACCCTTGCCCTGATGGCTCTTGCCATCGCCGGTTTTCTGCTTATGCTCGATTTGCTGATCGGATGGGACGGATGGAGCATCGTCGCCGCCTCAGCGGTGGTAATCGGCACCAGCATCCTGCTGGTACCATTCAAGGTACGGATCGCCCGGGGAATTCCCGCCGCCCTGGTCGACGGGGGACTCATCGCACTCTCGCTTTTCCTTATCGAACGTTTCTATGCCTCCGGTCGCTGGTTCCTTCCCCTGGGTCTGCCCCTGGCTATCCTGAGTACCGTATATTTGGCAATGGTATCACTGCTTTTCCCCCGGATCAGGCGACTGCCGTACCGGCGCATACCACTCCTGCTGCTGGTAACCGGCGGGTACAACGTGGGTATCGAGCTGATTATCAATGCCTACACTCAGGTTCTCTCAAGGGGCATATCATGGTCGATATATGTGTTCCTGAGCCTTATGATCCCGGCGGGCCTGATATATTACCTGGGGCAGAACCGCAAGCTCAGGCACCATATAAAAAAGCGGCTGCACATATAAATGCGCAGCCGCTGATCGAATCTTTTTTTTAGAACATCACGCTCTCGACTGGGAAACGTTCTCTGCGAGCATGGGTAATTCCGGGATGCGGAATAATATCTCATCCCAGTTGAATCCCAACCGTAGGATCCGCATACGCAGGGCAAATAACAATCCCCGGACAGAAAGCCTCCATGCAAACTGAAGAGTCAGGTCTTCGTAGCTGATCAGGAGATCGATAATGTCGCTCCTCAGCTCATCACTGAGTGATGCAAGATGCTCCTGGAGCTGAAGCTGCACAAAAACCCGCATGTCTGCATCCCGCTTTCTGTCCTGGAGATCGACGCGGATGACCTGGTTGAAAAATGAGAATGCCTGGCCCCTCTGAGGCAGCTGATCGCTGTTCAGCGCGCTGAGCATTTTCAGGCGGTCCGAAAGGGAGAGAAGGCTACCCCGGTACTTCTCTTCCTGAAATCTTCGCCAGATCCCCGATAGGGCCAGAAGCAGCGAAAAACAAAAAAATGCAGTAGCAAGCAATGCGTTCATACGGCCCCCTTATACTAGAAATATCGGCACTGGGGTGAATGACTGTATTGATTTATCGATGAAGAATTTGAAATCAACATTCTGTCGATTAGCGTCCACAGCGTTTGCGCCGTTCCTTGATTTCATCTCTCGAATATAAAAAAATCTCAACAACCCTTTTGGGTTATTGAGATTAGTATTGGAGGTGGCGGGAGTTGAACCCGCGTCCTGAGGGGTAAGAAATACGCTTCTACAGGTTTAGCCGATTCTGTTTGTTTAGGCCGATGCTAAGCGAATCGACGGCCTTGCATCGTGCCGATCTTCGTTAGAGTCCCACCCGCCGTTGAAGCCCGACGGACAGCAAGCTCTGGTTTCTTTCAGACGTCCCGGGCTTCAGAGCCGCATCCCGGTGGTCCGTGGTAGCACTATTAGGCTGCCATTGCATAATCTGCGTTGTCTGCAGTTATAAAGGGTGCCAATCAGGAGATGGCGCTCCACCTGCGACGTATCCCTGGATCCACCCCAGTCGAATCCGGAACACCCCCGTTTGGGTGATGCTAAAGATATCCCAAGGAGGAAAGATAGGCAAGTATGTCCGGAGTTAACTGCAAGGTCTGCTCAGTGGCGATGATACTCGGAAACACCTATGGTCCGCATGACTTCTTCGTGCAGCAAGCCGTTGGTGGCTACCGCCGAGCTGCCCAGGGCCCGATTTCCCCTGATGTCGGTAAACTCGCCACCGGCCTCGGTAATTATCGGCTGCAGGCAGGCGATATCCCAGAGGGACATTTCCGGGTCGATCATGATTTCCGCGCGCCCCGTGGCGATGAGCAGATATCCGTGGGCATCTGCCCAGGTACGGGTAAGCCGGACACTCGACATGATATCCGCAGCATGCTTCGGGTCCCTGCGAAGGTAATCGCCGGGGTCGGTGAGCTGCAATCGGGCTTCCTCGAGGCTGGAAACCGTGCTGACCCGGGTAGCCTGGCCGTTGTACCAGCATCCCATGCCGATGCCGGCGGAGACCAGTTCATCGGTCTGGGGATTGTATATCACGCCGAGCATTGCCTGGTCTTCGTACATCAGGGCAACCAGAACGGTATACAGCGGTATGCCATGGATAAAGCTTTTGGTACCGTCGATTGGATCGAGGACCCATTTCCACGGTGATTCGCCATCTCCCGCGGATCCGAATTCCTCGCCCAGAATCTGGTGATCGGGAAACGCCGACAGAATAAGCTGCCGCATTTCCTGTTCGCTTTCCCGGTCCGCTATGGTAACCGGACTCGAATCGGCCTTCCGTTCGACCTCGATGCTCGTGCCGAAATAGCGGCTGCTGACGGCGGCGCCGGCCCGCGCGAAGTCTTCGGCTTGTTTCAAATATGAAATCAAGGTTTCCGGTGATGGATATTCGTCCATGGTGTTATCCTGTTACCCGTCTGAATTTTGTATGGGGAAATGCCGCTGATGCATCCGCCTCTTATATTCTTGAGCGGATCTCCCGGTCGCTTTGCCGCTTGAGATCTTTTTCCTTTATAGTGGCGCGTTTATCATAAAGCTTTTTACCCCGGCAGATTCCAAGCTCCATCTTCACCAGCCCGCCTTTGAGATAGAAGCTCAGGGGGACCAGCGTAAGCCCCTTTTCATCCACCTTGCGGCGGATTTTCTGCAGCTCTTCCTTGTGAACCAGGAGTTTCCGGTCCCGTACTGCTTCGTGGTTGTGTATATTCCCGAAATCCCAGGGGGTGATATGAAGCCCCACGAGCCATAGTTCATGGTTCTTCAATCGGGCATAGCTGTCCACGTAGCTGAACTTGGCATTTTTAACACTTTTTACTTCTGTGCCCTGGAGCATAATTCCGCATTCGTAACGCTCCAGCACTTCATACTCGTGGAACGCACGGCGATTCTTGCTCAGCAGCTTGGTGCCTTCTGACATCTCGATTCCTTTATCAGGCCGCATTGTCGCAAAAGCCAATTTTAATGTCAATTCAGGGATCGGCTTGTCATTCCAAAATGGCGCATGCTACATTTCGACCAAGGCATATATTGTCTGAGCAGCAGCGGTGATATCAGTGGAGGAACGTCCGAATGGCGAAAAAGCGGGTGCAGGCATACAAGCATCGCCCTCTCTCGGTGCGAATCCTCCGGCAATTTCTCATTGTGCTGTTATCGGTGTTTTTGCTCCACGAAGTCATCACCAGCATGGTGATCACCACGGGGGAAATCGGAAGCCGATCCATGGCTCCGGGCCTGGCCACAGGGGATCGGATTTTTATTTCCCGAATACCATACGGGATCACGGTTCCTTTTACGGAAATATTGCTTCCGCCGTTTTCCCCGCCGGCCCACGGCGACGAGATATTGATATCCCTGGAACTGCAGGATTCGGGACGCATCCCCGTGATTTCCGATGTCTGGGATTTCTTTTCCATGAACAGCCCGTTTCCCGGAAGCCAGATGGGATCATGGACCCGGGGAATCGTCGTGCGGCGGGTAATCGCCACCGGCGGAGACCGGGTTTACCTTTCCGGCGGTCAGGCGTTTGTGCAAATCGGGGGGGCGGGGGATTTTCTACCTGAATCGGCCTTGAGTGAAGATAATTATGATTTGATGCTTCCGGATGATGCTATGAACAGGCCCGACCTGCTGAAGAATTATTTCACTTCCACTGTAGCCGTTCCCGAGGGAATGGTATTCGTCATGCCGGATAACCGGGCGGAAGCCCTGGGCAGTCCGGGCCTGGGATTCATTTCGGAGGATATTATTCGCGGCAAAGTCATCGGTATTCTTCGGCGATCTGAACCATAGAGCTACGCGTCGTACTGAACAACAGAGTTAAAATATGATACACTCAGAGAACCCACGTCGGTTCTGAAATCAATACAAAGTAAGGAGCGGAAATGTCCGGTCACAGTAAATGGTCAACGATTAAACACAAAAAAGGTGCCGCAGATGCCAAGCGGGGCAAGATCTTCACCAAGCTGATCAAGGAAATCTCCGTGGCGGCAAAGATGGGTGGTGGGGAGATCGACTCCAACCCCCGGCTCCGTTCCGCGGTATTAAAGGCCCGGTCAGCCAACATGCCTAAGGATAATATCGAGCGCGCGATCAAAAAAGGAATCGGGGAGCTCGGTGCCACCGATTACTTCGAAAACGTTTACGAGGGCTACGGACCCGGCGGCGTGGCCATCATGGTGGAAACCCTGACGGACAACAAGAATCGCACCGCCGCCGATATTCGGTCTATCTTCAGCAAGGCCGGCGGAAACCTCGGCGAAAGCGGCTGCGTTTCCTACATGTTCAATCGAAAGGGTATTCTCGCCTTTGAGGCGGAAGGCGTCGATGAGGAAAAGCTCTTCGAAGCGGCCCTGGAGGCCGGAGCGGAGGATGTCTCCCTTGAAGGGGATAGTCTGGAAATCATTACCAGTCCCGAAGATTTCGAGGCGGTGATGGAAGCATTGAGTGAACAGGGATTCGAGAGCCGTTCGGCCGAAGTCACCCTGATCGCCGACACCAATATCGAACTCGATGCCGACGGCACCGGGAAGGTGTTGAAACTCCTTGATACCCTCGACGATAACGACGACGTGCAGAACGTCAGTTCGAATCTCGAGATTCCCGACGATTTCGATCCCGATGCCCAATAGCGCTATCGGCGAACAGGTGCTCATCGGCTTCGATCCAGGGCTGGCGTCATGCGGCTACGGTGTCATCGCCGTATCGGGATCCCGGGTTTTCCATCGGGCTCACGGAGTGATTGAAACCGATTCCTCATCGGACGATGGAGTTCGGCTCGATACACTATATACCCGTCTATGCGAAATTATCGCAAGCTATCAGCCCGAACGGGCGGCGGTGGAAAGCCTATACTTCGCGAAGAATATCAGCTCCGCCATTCCGGTAGCCCAGGCCAGGGGAGTGATACTTCTCGCCTGCGCGCGATCGGGGGTTCCGGTGCTGGATATCAGCCCTCCCCGGATCAAGCAGCGGATAACCGGTGTCGGCCGGGCGGATAAGAACCAGGTTCAGCAGATGATCAAATTGCTGCTCGGTCTCAAGGAACTTCCGGCCAGCGACCACGCAGCGGACGCCCTGGCGGCGGCCTACAGCCTGTGGCAGGAGCCCATCGGGGAGATGAACATATGATCCATTCGATTCAGGGAAGCCTGACCGAGCTCGACGAAAGCGCCGCCGTCATCGAAGATCGGTCGGGGGTGAGCTGGGAGATGGAAATAAGCAGCCGGACCCGGGCCGATCTTGCTGAAATGAGCGAATCGGGAACCCAGGTCCGCCTCTACGCCCACCTGTACCACCGGGAAGATCAGATGAGCCTGTTCGGTTTTGCCCGGCGGGAAGAAAAACGCTTTTTCCTTCTGCTCAACAAGGTGAACGGCATCGGTCCCCGGCAAAGCATCAAGCTGCTGAGTTCAGCCGGACCAGAACGCCTTGCCCGGGCCATCGTCGATGAGGATGAGTCCTTCCTCACGTCACTCCCCGGCGTGGGCATCAAAGGGGCGAAAAAAATTATTCTGAGCTTGAAGGATCAGGTTACTGATTTCGCCGGGTCATCGGCGGATCTTTCAGACGCCGGCCTTGCGGACAACGCCGGGGCCCCAGGTCTGAACCATATACTGGAGGCTCTGATACAAATGGGTTTCGACCGGCGGGAAAGCCAGAGAGTGCTGCGTGATCTAGCGAAGGACAAAGCCGTAATGAGTTCCGAAGAAGGCGAAATCCTTCGCCGGGCCATCATCGCGCTCAGCTGATAGGAGGCGGGCAGTGGATTTCTCCCTGGATTCCCAGGTAAACAGCGACGATCGGCAATTCGAAAACACCCTCCGACCCCGGAAGCTCGCAGACTTCCAGGGGCAGCAGGCGATAAAGGAAAATCTCTCGATTTTCATCGAAGCCGCCCGGGGACGCCGTGAAGCGCTGGATCACCTGTTCCTTTCCGGTCCTCCCGGATTGGGGAAGACCACCCTGGCGGGCATCATCGCTCAGGAGCTGGGAGTGGATTTTAAAGTCACCTCGGCGCCGGTCCTGGATAAACCCAAAGATCTGGCGGGTATGCTCACCACCCTGGAAGACGGTTCGGTCTTTTTTATCGATGAGATCCATCGCCTGAAGCCGGTTATCGAGGAGATGCTGTACATCGCAATGGAGGACCGGGAACTGGACTGGGTAATCGGCCAGGGACCCGGCGCCCGTAATGTTCGAATTCCCCTTCCGGCCTTTACGCTGGTCGGCGCCACCACCAAGGCGGGGCACGGGGCCGCGCCCCGGTTCCGCCGCTGCCGCAATGGCACTCCGATCGCAACGGTCC
>CAWZYW010000124.1:0-6987 GCA_963966255.1 uncultured Salinispira sp.
CCGGGGAGTATCCCCGGATTCGAGGTACAGCAGGGCGAGGCTCGCCGGGTGATGGGCGGTCAGCTGGCGGAGATGATGATTGTCGGGGAGCCGCAGGGCCTCCAGGAGAAGCTGTTCGGCGCGCTGATTGTCGCCGCGAGCCATCAGAATATCGGCCAATCCCGATCGGCTCATCAGGGCCAGAACCGGCAAATCGTTTTGATCCGCATCAGCAATAAATCGAACCACATATTCCAGAGCCTTTTCATAGTTTCCCATATGCCAATAGGCGCTGCTTAGGGTGGTCGAAACCTGTGAGCGAAAAAGGGACAAGTTCATGGGCAGGAGCTCAAGGGCTAACCGGGTGTACCGGATCGCAGCTTCAGCCCGACCCTCAACCATAGCATTATAGCCCCGGCCGGCAGCGATTCTTCCACCTAGGGAGGGCAGCAGTTCTTCTGCAACGACGACCCAATCGCATTCGGGAGAACCTGAGATGACTTCCGCGCGGTCGAGCCATACCTCGCTTTCCCGGGTCTTGCTGAGATCCATCAGGGCCCAACCTTTCTGGGCGCAAAGAATCGGCCGATTGGCAAATGCTGTTGCACCCAGCGGAGCAAGCATTTCAAGCCACTTTCGGGATTCGAGGCGATCATCCATGTCGGCCCAGCTCTTTTCAGCGATTCGCGCCACATCTCCCTGATCCCCGGCCTCGTAGTAATGCCGGACAGCTTCGGGAATGCGCTGGGAATCCTCAAGCCACCGGGCAGCCCGTCGATGCAGAATCCGCTGTTCTTCAATCGATCGACGGGCTTTGAATTCAGAAAGCAGCAGCTCCCTAAAAAGTCCATGAAATCGAAAAATCCTATTTCGGGCATTGACGGCGGAGATGAACAGATTCGCCTGTGCCATAAATCGAAGCGTGTTTAGCGAGGAATCCGGGGAATCAATAACAGCATCGCATAGATCAGCATCCAGGACTTCAAGGATGGAGCTATCGATCAGAAAATCCCGTTGGACAGGTTCAAGACGCTCAAGTACCTCGGAGAAGAGATAGTCCGTCGTAACTTCGCCCACATCCGGAGGAACAGCATTCGCAGATCTTTCACTCAAGCCCCTGGATTTTGTCAGCGCCCAGAGCTGCAGCCCCGCTGGCCATCCTTCGGTACGATTGAATACCTGATCTTTAATCGGGTCGGGTATCGTCATATTCATACTGATTGAAAAGAACTGATCGACCTCGCGACGATCGAAGGATAGTTGTGCCGTCCCGAGCTCCAAGATAAGGTTCTGCGCGCGCATCCTCGGTAGCGGAAGATTCGGGGCTCGACGGCTGCATACTATGAGATGGCCGTTCGTCGGCATACCGCCGATAAGTAAACCCAACACCCTGTCCGTGGTGGACCCGGATACCCGATGATAGTCATCCAGAACTATCAGCAGCTTCCTGCTGATCCTTTCTATATCCCGCTGGAACATGGGCAGTACGGTATCAACCTCCCGATCACCACCTCGCTCCAGAAGGTTTCGGGTCTGGATTCCGAGGGACGAGTCAATAACGGACAACGCCTCGATAATCGAGCTCAGGAACACCGACGGATCCCGATCTCCTTCATTAAGGCTAACCCAGGCCGTCTGGGTGTTTTCAGACATCTCCGACCACTGACGAATCAACGTGGTTTTACCGTAGCCTGCAGGAGCGCTCAGTAAAATACCGGGAATATCATCGGTTATACTCTGGGTGAGGATTTTGAGGAGGCTTTTCCGGGGGACCAGATTTTTGCGCAGTCGCGGAGCACAGTATTTCATAATATAGCGGTTATTTTACCCGAAATGGAGTATGGAAGTGAACAGTTGCACAAACCCGGACAAAATACTCATAATAATTAGGGCCTCCTGAAAAACCCTAACTATATATAGATATACGAAATGCTAATAGAATTTTCATCATACGTCCACGGGTTTTGAAAGAACTCGTCAAATACCCTTACACTTGCTCAGCCCTGTGGGGGGGCAATATGTACCGAACCGAAGATAAATAGCAGCTTGCATTTGAAGATTTCTATCTAACGTTTGGGGGTAAACTGAATCCCAGAAACCGCTGGGTATCGCTTGCTCAGCCCATTCCGTGGGAAGAATTGGAAGAAGAATACCCTTCCCAATTTGCGATCGAAAGCGGACAAGGTGCTCCGGCGCTTCCGTTTCGCACATCAGTAGGTGCCCTGATTAAAAAGAAAAACTCGGAATTACCGATGAAGAAACCGTCAAACAACTTCGGGAGAATCACTATTTGCAGTATTTCATCGAAATACAGGGGTAGCGGGATGAAGCACCGTTTGATCCATCCATTACTGGTCACTCGCTACGCTCGTTGCTCGGCCGTGCATCCGGGATAGTCCACTTCAGAAAACGAATCAGCTTTGAAATGATCGCAAAGGCAATGAAAGGATCATTGCCGAAGAACATAAAAAAACCTGAAGATGATCCGGAAGCTGAAAAATATCCTGAGGCAGAGAATTGCGGAAGGCTCCTGATTGATGCCACCTCAAGAATATTTCTGTTTCCTGCGAAGCTTTGATCATTCCTTTTTCACATTACCCGAATCACCCCTTCAAATCACCCCAATGGGTGATTTGCGGATTCCGATTTGGCAGTAGTCTGTGCCTATCATTATTTAGGAGGTACAGATGAAAGGTATCATCGTGTACAAAAGCGCGTATGGCAGTACCGCCCAATATGCCGATTGGCTAAAGGCTGATCTCGGGTTTGATTGTATCACCGCTGATCAGACGGAATCGATTGATTGGAAGAGCTATCAAACGATTATAATCGGTTGTCCCGTCATTATGAACAAACCGTTTCTCGCGTCATGGATCAAAGAGAACTGGAATGCGATCAGACATGCCCGGGTATTTCTTTATACCACATCCGGCGCGGCACCACATTCATCTGCATTAATGGCAGGCTATCACGCTTCGCTTCCCGAGGAAGTTCGGCAGAAACTCACCTACCTGC
Organism: uncultured Salinispira sp.; assembly: GCA_963966255.1. Taxonomy (GTDB): domain Bacteria; phylum Spirochaetota; class Spirochaetia; order DSM-27196; family Salinispiraceae; genus Salinispira. The sequence continues at coordinate 2,995 of CAWZYW010000124.1, forward strand.
CGCTGCCTGGACGATTCGATTATGGAAACATGCGGTTCATGCATAAACTGATGCTGCAAATAGGCGCACTGATTCAAAAAGATCCCAAAACTCGAAGCAGGATGCGCTCGGATATGCGGAATCCCATCGACAAAGTGGAACGGATCGCATTGCTTCCGCTCATTGATGCTGTTGATCATAAACAAACGATTGCCGGAGGTGTATCATGAAAAGCGAACTTATGCTCGGTCCCTGGATTCTCGGTAGCTTGTATCTGGCTATCGCAATTCTTCTCATTGCAAATCGGCGCATACTGCTATCTCTCCCGTTTCTCTATCTTTCGGCGATGCACCTGCCGATCTTCCCGTTTACCCTGCCGGTATGGGCCCAAATCGTCACAACGCTTGTGGCATATCTTATGTATATCGCTTTTTGGTTTGGAGGGATGATGACGCAGGAGGAAATGTTCCTATCAAGCTCAGGAAAACGTGCGGTCCTCAATAAATACGACCGGCATATGCGGGATTGGCCGGTTGAATACTCTGAAAAGGATGTTGCCACGACATTCGGCGACATCCATATAATCGATACCGGGAAAACCGCTACTAGTGATCAGACAATCGTACTGCTGCACGCCGCATCCATGAGTTCCTGGTCATGGAAACTCAATCGGGGAATTTTGGGCAACGGCGGCCGCGTTATCGCAATCGACTTGCCCGGAGAAGTAGGCAAGAGCACCCTCAGCTCATTAAGCAGACCGGTGATGAGCGATGAGGATATCGGCCTTTTGTTTTCGGAAATTTTTAAGGCGCTGGAAGTAGATTCGGCCATTCTCATCGGAGCTTCGGCCGGCGGCCATCAGGCAATGCGCATAGCACTGCAAATGCCCGAGAGGGTTGAAGCGCTTTGCCTGACCGGTCCGATGGGAATCTCAAATCCGATCCGGCCCTTGATCACCATGACGGCGGGCATGCTCGCACCGATCGAGCCGGTAAACCGCATTTTGACACGCTGGGCTCTTGGGACGTCGGAAGTGATCCGGCAAGAAGCGTATCAGTGGTTTCATCTGGTACTGCGTCACGTCATAGGCCGTCCGACCGCTCCACGTCAGCTGACCGATGAAGAAATGAGTGCCATCGAATGTCCGATTCTGCTGATCCTTGCGGAAGATGATAATCTGGTAGGCAGCGCCGATGCCGCATTGATCAGAGCTCAGACGAATTTCAAGGACATACAGGCACATATTCTGCCGGGAAGCCATCTGGCGAATCTGGAACAGGCTTCACAGGTTGATTCGTTAATCACCGGCTTTCTCCGAGACCTCGAGTCGGAAGATTGATATAATAGATATTATAGCCGTGTTTTTGTTGGTGAATCAATGATCCAGAAGAACGAAGTTAAGCGGGCAAAAGCGCTCGCTTTTCTTCAAAGCGTTTCAGCCAGCCGCCTTATTATTCTCCGGGCTCCTGCCGGATTCGGGAAAACTTCGCTCGCCCGTCAGTGGTTTGATGCGCGCCTCGGATCCCTGGTTCAGGGCTGCTGGAGCGATATCCCCCATGAGTCTGAGCGAATTCGAACGATACGCGATGATATTTTCGATTCGATCGACGAGGGTGCCCGTTTCGTGGTGATAGATGGGGCGGAGCAGAATATTCCGAAGATATCCGAAGTGATCCATCAACTCCTCGAAATGGAACAGGAGGATCTTACAGTACTTATCACAACGAGAGAACCGTTGTCATTCGATGTCTTCCCCTATCTCACGGAAGATCGCATTGTCGAATGCGGTCCGGAGCTGCTCGTATTTTCCCGGGAGGAAATCAGTCAATTCTTTCCGGATGGTTCGGGTGAGGATCTACGTGAGAAGGTGGAACTTGCACATCGCCTCACTGCCGGCTGGCCGGTGGCGGTGAAGTTGATTTGTAAGGTGCTCCGAAACTCAACCCCCAACCCCGATTCCGAGCCCGAGATACTGCAGGATGCGGGGAAATATATAGTCCGTCAGGTATGGCCCTCGTTATCAGATATCGCCCGTCAAATCGTGCGAATCTGCGCTCGTCACGGTCATGTTCCTTCCGAAGCGCTATTCCACGGTAGGCAGTCTCTTTTATACGGCGGAAAACATCCAGATGCCGATTTTTCTCAGTACAATAATGCGCTGGATCAAGCGCAGGAAAGTATGTGCATTCTCCCCGACTCCGATGGGTACCGAATACATCCGCTTCTTCGGGGTATACCGCTTCCGGCTTCAGAGTCGGTAGAAGAGGAATCATCACTCTCCCTCATTCTATATTACCTATCGAAAGGTAGATTCGATCTGGCGCTTACATGCGACCTGAGATCAGGCCGATCCCATTTGAACTGCATTTGCGAAAAGGCATCATTAGGCATCATCGATCAAAGTCAGATACGTAAAATGATCGAGCTGATCCACTGTTCGCTGAACGAAGGCGAGACTCGGAGCGCTTCTATACAGCTTTTTCTCTCGGCAGGTAATCTGACCCTCGGCAACATCGAAAGTTCCGAGATGCACTTGAAACTGGCGAAAGAAGCCTGTGGTTCATTAAATCCGAGAGACCGCAGGCGAAGCAAACTGATCGAAGCATTTATCGCACTATCCAAAGGCGATCTCCCTACCGCAGAGCGTTTGGCGGTAACGGTAGAACCGGAATTGGGCGATACCGAAGTACTCAACCGGGCAGCATTCAATATGGCCATGGCAGTGTCAATGTTGTGGATGCCCGGAGCCTCGGTTGCGGAATCAATTTCGCGATTCGAGCATGCGGCCCGCTATTCACGGGCTGGGAATAATATTTATTCATCCCTGTCAGCGCTACTGCAATCCGCCATAGCCATGAGACTTTCGGGCGATTTCAACGGCGCGCTTCATCGGCTCGAGGAAATCAGTGTTTCCATTGGCAAAATTGAAGGGCTGGCTGATGTGCTGACGGTTCTATTCGCCGAACGCTCAGCGATTTACCGGGAATGGCACAATTTCGAATCAGCTCAAGCATATGCAGAGCGCAGCCAGGAACATGCTTCATTCTGCTCAACCGCCCTTTCAGCCTGGTGGGCTGAATGCGAACTGGTGGCCGTGCAGTTATCCGCGGGAGAATACAAGCAGGCGGCTGCCAGTTTGAGAAATCTCGATCACAACCATGCTCTGAAGACTGTCCCACCATGGTTTTTATCCTGGGGACTTGCACTCAAGGCAGAGCTTCACATCGCCAGAAATGATCGGGATGCGTTTGTCGAATGGCTAAGCGCATATTCACCGTTCCTGCGCGGTTCTCCCGACAGGATCTCGGCATTTTCGCTCATATCAGAAGCTCGCGGTCGATATGCGTTTTCGCTGCAGCCGGATAGCGAATGGCAGCAATTGGTCCAGTCGGCATCCGCTGATTTGAAGTCATCAGGATTAAAATATCTATATTACCGGCTCGAGCTCGGCAGGCTGATGCTCGCAATGCGTGACGATCGCAGCGAAGATATGTTCGCAAACGTCTCGAAGATCCTGGATCACATGCTCGATTTGAAACTTAATGACAGTCTTACATTCTACTCAACGGCTATCGCGGGAATGGGGGGCCGGATCGAAAACGCATTGCGTCGCCGCATCCTCGCACTTGTCCCTGCTGTCAATACCAGCAGAGGAGAAGAAACCAATCCGCCACTGCTGCGATACTGCTCGGGCGAAGATATCCGCAGCCCCGAGGCTCCAGTCGAATCCTTGTCACCCCGCGAGCTTGAGGTTCTGAAAGCCCTCGCTTCCGGATTAACGAATAACCAACTCGCAGATACACTGTTCGTATCGAGAAACACGATTAAAACCCATCTCAAGCATATGTATGCCAAATTGAACGTGTCCAATCGAATTCAGGCCGTAGCCTGGGCTCGCAAAGAAGGGCTGTTAAGTGTCTGACCTTTCTTCCGGAATAGCAGAAGTAAATGGATTTCAAGCACCAAATAAAGCATCAGAACAAATCAAGCGGGATCGTACTATACCGAAACGAA
>CAWZYW010000125.1:0-6962 GCA_963966255.1 uncultured Salinispira sp.
CTTGATCGTTGTGGTTATCAATCAAGTATACACCCGAGGCCTACATGGTATTTTTATGCTGCTCCCATGATGTCTGATGAGAATGTCATCAGCCGTTTTGGGGGCAGTTGTCATCAGTAGGAGTAATTACGAACCTGCTCGGTTTGCTGAGCGGGTTGCTTCCGTATTTCAAGATCAAATAACGGACGGATTTCCACCTGCTCGCCGGGGTCAACTTCAATTTCCCGGGAGATCAGCAGACCATAGTATCCAAGGGTCACCCTGCGGACTCCCGGCTGAATCGGGAAATCGTTTTCGATCCATCCCCGCTCATAGCGCTCGGGATTACCTCGCTCCGGGTATATCAGTCGGCCGTCCAGGTAGACCCGCAGACCATCGGCGGCGCTTTCCGGCAGGATCAGTTTGAGGTTGGCGCTTTGGGGGATCATTCCCACTCTGATCAGGCGATCGCCGTTGACGGTGATCCGGCCCCGGTATTCTCGATATCCCTCGCTGATAATCAGCAGTTCATAATCACCTCTCGGGAGTCTCAGGTTACCTGCGCTCACCGCCGTTCCGTCGATATAGATCCGGGCTCCAGGTACGTCTATGTCGAAATCTACCCGGAAATCAATCGGGGTCCTCCGAGGGTTCACCAGGACTGCATTCTGTGCGCTCACGGTCCCGATTATGATAAACAACAGTGTAATCGAAAAAAGAATCGGTTTTTTCATTGTTGATCTCCAATTTCTGCTGATGTATGTGACCGATCAAATACCTTGCCGGTCCTTCTTAAGCGCTCTGAACATATAACAGTCTCAGCGATCAATACTGTCACCAAATACACGGAAGCGGGGAATTGGAATATTTATTGACACTTTGCGGTTTTTTATTCATGATTCGCGTTCCCGGGGGAGCCCGGTTTCAGGAGTGTGTATGGCATCTATGCAGGAACAGAATCCGCGGGCAATTCTATTGTTTTCATGTCCCGATACCCGAGGCATCGTAGCGGAAGTCAGCTATTTTATCAGTACCTACAATGGAAATATCCTCGATTCCCATCAACATTCCGACGGAGGAACCAACACCTTTTTTATGCGCGTCGAGTGGGATCTCAACGGGTTCAGCATCCCCCGCGAGAAAATTGCGACGGCGTTCGAGCCCATTGCCGATAAATTCTCGATGGATTTCCGCATGGAATTCAGTGACAGCGTGCACCGGATGGCTATTTTTGTCAGTCAGTACGATCACTGCCTGTACGATCTGATCCTCAGGAATCGGGAAGGTGAGACCCATGCGGATATTCGCTGCGTGATCGGTAATCACCCCGAGATGGAGAATATCGCCCGTATCTTTGATATTCCGTTCCATCACATCCCGGTATCCCGGACGAACAAGGCTGAGGTCGAAGCAAGGCAGATCGAGATCCTCGAGAGGGAACGGATCGATGTGATCGTGCTCGCGCGCTACATGCAGATTCTCAGCGACGATTTCGTATCGCGGTATTCGGGGAAAATTATCAACATCCACCACTCATTCCTGCCGGCATTCGTCGGGGCCAAACCGTATCACCAGGCGTATGCACGCGGGGTAAAAATCATTGGTGCCACCAGCCATTATGTAACTGCGGAACTTGATCAGGGTCCGATCATCGAACAGGATGTGGCGAGGATCAGCCACCGGGATTCCGTTAGCGATCTGGTGAGTACCGGAAGAGATTTGGAGAAGCTGGTGCTCACCCGGGCGGTTAAGCTGCATCTCGAGCATCGGGTGCTGATATTCGGCAACAAAACGGTAGTATTCGCGTAGAATCCATGCTTTAATTTGAAAAAGAGCGATTGGTCCGGAGGGCGGACGGTGAATACTGAAATTGAGATAAAAGCCTGGGTTGAAGACTTCGAAGCGATGGATCGGCGTTTGCAAGATATCGGCGCGGAATTCAAACGGGAGTATGCGAAGCGGGACTCCTACCTGTTTCTCAAACAGGACGGCCAGCTGATCAACGAAGTCCGCCTCCGCTATGACGGTAATCAGTCGGTAATTACTCAGAAAGAGAAGAAGATCGAAAACGGACTCGAAGCCAATATCGAACGGGAGTTCCTCGTATCAAACCCGGAGCATTTCCTCCATCTTCTTGAAAGTTCAGGCTATCATTATTTCATTGAAAAGCATAAGGACGGGAGGGCATATCGCCTCGATGATTTCCTCATTGAGCTGTCTCGAATTAAAAATCTGGGAGTTTTTATTGAGGTTGAGAAGGTCTTTGAGGGCCCTGCGGCGGCTGAGACGGTGAAAAAGACCGAAAAGCGCATCAGGGAAATCCTGGATTCCCTGGGGATATCCGCAGAGAAGATCGAAGGCCGACCATACACCGGAATGCTGGCGGAAAAACTCGGCGTCCCGGATCCCCGCCGCTGAGCCGCCATTCCGTCGGTATTTTTCGGTCCCGCTGATTAAATATTCGCCATGATTTTGTTGGCAACCTTGCGGTGTTCCTTCGCCGCTTCGCTCCAGCGGTAGATATGGCTATCAAAAAAATCACTCCCCACCTTTCTCGGAGCTAGTTCCGCCAGCTGGAGAATCTTGCGGACCTCATGCGAGGCGACTACGAAACGGTCGGTGTTACCAGGTCGGAGAAATCGACGGGTATCGAGTTGGGGGAATGCCTCGCTGAACCAGCGGCCTTCGTCGAGTTCCGGTACTTCGAGGTTCAAACGGAAGTCCAGCTCGAGTTTGTGATCCTCTCCAATGCGGTTCTTTCTGGGATAGCGGTTTTCCTTCGAAGGCATGTCGTCGGAGATGATTTCCTCGAGCTGCCAGCGGACCAGCTCCCAGTCTGAGAATTGGCGTTTGTGGTATGTAGAAAGGTACTGGTAGATTTTCTTGGCGGCATGAAAAAAACGCTCTTCATTGTCGATGATCTGCAGTTCTGGTATCAGGCGGGGGTCAATCCACTGAAGGCTCCAGATATCCGGATTGCGGCCGATCTGGGCGTGACCGACCGGCGGCACCGGGGAGAAGCTTTCAGTCCGGTTAAAGCCCTTGTTCCTGCCGATAAAATTCTGATGTGCCCAGCTGTCCGCATAGGTGTGAAGCGCGATTCCGACCCGATAGGGATTTCTGGTTTTCAACGCCTCCACCAGTAGTTCCTTCACAGGTTGGGAGTTGGGCCTGACCACCATGGGCTCGACCTTCCCATCCTTCCGCAAACCTGCGTCTCCATCTCCCGAAGGGAAAAAATGGAAGGGAATCCATACCTCTTCTTCCTGGGCTTTATCCCAGAAGCCGAAGTGATGGGTGGGCGTTATACGGTAGCTTTTGCCGCGTTCGCTTTCAACTGCTATGGGTATCAGGCTTCGGTCGACCAGCTGGCAGGAGAAGGCGATGATCTCGGCTTCATCCTCGGCGAACCCCCCTCGCAAGGCAAGGAACTTTACGGCATAATAATGAAATATCCCGTTCACGGGCTAAATGTACCCTTGTCGGAGAAACAATGGAAGCCTTTTCTGTACCGGAACGAATCCGATTCTGGTGCTTCGATATCGACAATACCCTCTACACACACGCTGATTATGCGCGTCATCAATACGACGTGCTCTATTCAGCGCTGGCGCGGTGGCTGGAACGCGAAGAAGATCCTTTGCGGGAGGAAATCGAAAACTGGCGGAGTACTCAAGCCCGGGAATCAAAGCCCTCGCTGGGAACGGCATTCACCCATTGGGGGGCCGATATCGCCATGAGCGTCGCTTGGCGTTCCCGGTTTATCAGACCTGAGGACTACCTGACTCCGGATCATCGATTAAACGAAAGCATCGGATATCTCATTTCAGCGGGAACCCGGGCGATTGCGGTGACCAACAACCCTTCGGACATCGGTTGGCGAACCTTGAATTGTCTCGGCATAGAAGAGCTGATCGAGGACGTTGTCGGCCTGGATCACAGTATGGCTTCAAAGCCAGATTCAGATCACTTCGATCGCGCCCTGGATTCCATCGGCGAACCGGCCAGGTTCGGGGTTTCGGTGGGAGACCGATTCGCCATCGATATAAAACCCGCTCTGGAACGGGGAATGGGTGGTATACTGGTTGACGGAGTGGAGGATGTGTACCGTCTTCCGGATAGCATGGCCGCTCGTCTTGCTGCTCCCTAGGCCGTCCCGGCGCGCTTCCGAGTCCGCCTAAAAACACAATTTGCAGGAAACGAGGGTAGGCATCAGTCATGTCCACGATCAAATACAATTTCGAAAAAGTCGAAGAAGCCTTCCGCCGGGTGCTGAGTCATTCCCGGGCGTTGCGGGCAGACCAATGGGTATTTCATCTTATCATCAATCCCGGCGCCGGCGGCTTCAACTTTGAAGGGGCCAGGGAGCATTTTGGCGGTGCCATGCCCCGGGGAGTCAGGATTCTCGATAAGAGCAGCCGTTCGGCCATCGGAGACGCACCGGCGGTATGCGAATCTTCAGACATCGACCTCAGGCTTCATCTTTCTGCCTATCCGAATCACGCGGGACGCATCGCCATTGCCATCGCCGATCAGAGCACGGCGGCCTGCGACGGCGAGAGCGGAATCAGGCAAATGATCATCAGCATTGGCGGGGACGGTACCCACAATGAAGTCATGCGTGCCCTTCACACCGGCGTTTCCCGTGCCAAACTGGCCCGCTGCCGGGTGTTCCGTTTCCCCCAGGGGTCGGGTAACGATGCCGCGGATGCATGGACCCCCGAAGAAGCCTGGCAACTGCTGATAAACGGTGCTCATCAGGGACCTGCCGGAGTGGTTGAACTGATCAGCGCGGGAGGGTCGGTCCACCATGCCTTTAACATCGCCAGCATCGGGGTGGATGCCCATATCGGAATGGTGACCAATCGCTTCAAGGACAAACTGCCGGGAGATTTTTACAAGGTGGTAGCCGATTTGTCGGTGCCACTGTATCCCCGGATTTACCGCATCGCGAATATGAAAATCAGCGGGCAAAACTTCGAAGGCGGCGAGTTTTCCCAGGATTTCCGTTTGGGATTGATGGCAATCGGCGTAAGCGGCATGCGGACCTACGGCCACGGTTTGTGGATACTTCCCGAGGACGAAAATGTCTGCACTATCGAACTGCAGAATCTCTTCACGAATATCAAGATGAAAAAAGAACTGTACAAAGCGCGTCACGGAGAACTGCCCTACGTACGCATGTACAAAACCGGCGAACTCTTGCTTGAATACCCGGCAGCCATTCCCGCCCAGGTGGACGGCGAGGTTACGATGCTTCAGGCCGAAGATTTCCCTATGAAGGTCCGCATAATCCAGACCGATGTCCAGATTTTCAGCGGAAAAGACTTAAGCGTTCACAGCTCGTAGCGCATCTGCTGTTTAACGAAGCCCGGGAAACCCGCCTCGATTATTTTTTTCTCATGGATTTCCCAATTATCGGGATAATGCATCAGCCAGGTTTTCGCCTTGATTTCTTCGGGAAGCTTTGCCAGATCATCGAAATTGGCGTGCACTCCGCCCGGGAAAAACTGCACGTCGTGGAAAATGACCTCAATTGGATACTGCTTTGTAATTTGCAGAAGCATATCCGGATCGTAGCGGGTGTCGCCGGTGAATAAGAAACGTTTGTCGATGATGAGGCCGGTGCTGAAAGCGCTCTGCTTCCAGGTAGGTGCGTTATCGGGATAGTGCATAGTGCGGAACAAAATGATGTTGAATCCCTTGAAGTCAATCTCCCAGGCGTCCCGCTTTAAATTGCGTATCTTTTTCGGTCGACTGACATGCCAGTAATCGCCGAAATCCAGGAAATGGTTACCCTTTGATTCGTTCCAGGCGGCCCCGCCCTTGAGGCTGTCATTCCACAGGAGTTTCTCGTATTCCTTGGTAATGATGATATTTGGTTTCCGTTTCGTCACGTAGCGACCCATGAGAATTACTTCCTCCAGGCCACCGATGTGGTCGGCATGGGAGTGGGTGATGATGAAATTTTCTATTTCAGTGATCGGTCTGCCGAGATTTGCCATGGCTTCGGGGGTTCGGGTACCGCAGTCAACCATGATATGTTCTCCTCCTTTGATCAGGAGGTAATTATTCTGGTAATTTTTTTTCGTAAAAGCACTTCCGGTTCCGATGGGAAATACTTCGAGATTCCCGAAATTGGATAGTTTGAGCTCAGCTTCAGGTTCGCGTAAGATCAAGTGCAAGTCCTTACATTTAATTTGCTTAGTTTTATCAGTATAGCGCTGTATCGCTTTTGAAGTAAATGTTAAATTTATTTAATCCGCCAATACTCTGGCATAAATATATCCCATATCAATAAAAATACCATTCATTCTCTCGGGAGACCAGCGAAGAATTCCCCGATTTGCCATCCCTGCGGCATTGGCTTACGATACATACATGGAAAATCGCAGACAGTATCCCAGGCATGATCTCGATTGGCCAATTCTCCTTCGCCAGGATAGCGGTACCCGCAGGATTGGCGAACTGATCAACATTTCCCTCAGCGGACTGTTGATGACCCTGAATGAACCAGTTCCCCCGGAGGCGGCCGGCAACTTCGAGCTTTTTGTCTGCCGTCCCCGGCATTCAGCGGAAATGCTGGAAATCCACGGCCAAACGGTCTGGATGGAAGCTGGTACCGAGGACTTCACCTGGGCCCTGGAGCTGGTGGATCTTCAGCCCGGCGACCGTCAAACGCTGGCAGATTTTATCGCCGAGCCCGAGCAGCTGGCAATTGAGCTTGAACTCAGTAGCTCATAACATCACCGCCACTTTTCTCCCGGACAGTCCGCGCATGCCGTGCTATCCTTTCCCGCATGAAGATCGAAGATTTTATTGCGAAGAGGGAATCCCTCAATGAAATAGTCCTGGAAAAGGGCACCCTGGTGACCAGGCGATTTTTCAATCTCGACGGACAGGGTTACAAAGCCGGTGCCCTGGATGAAAAGACAAAGGAACTCATGGGGCTGGTGGCATCTCTTGTGCTGCGTTGCAACGAC
>CAWZYW010000126.1:0-6896 GCA_963966255.1 uncultured Salinispira sp.
GTTCTCCCATCGTATGCCCGGCAATCCCCTGCGGGTACAGAAAAACCTGGCGGTGGTGGTGAACACCATCGGCCGGCATGCCGCCGAGAAGGGCGGCCTTCCGCCTTATCTCCTGCATCATTTGTCAGATGATTACGCCATCCGTATCGAAGCATGCCGAAATCAGGAAGAGCTCCAACGCCTCCAGGGTGAATTGATGCTGGCATACTGCGATGCGGTACGCAATTACGGCGTGCAGAATCACAGCGCGGCGGTTTCCCGGGTCTGCTCATACATCATTCAGCATCTGTGCGACAGGCTCAGTCTCGACGAACTCGCTCAGATCGCCGGGTTAAGCCCAAGCTATTTCTCCCGTCGTTTCAGAGAAGAGACAGACCGGACCGTCAGCGGCTATATCAGGGAAAAGCGGGTTGCCGAAGCCCGCTGGCTCCTGGCCAGGACTGAGCGAAGCGTCACCGATATCGCCTTGAGCCTGGGATTCGAGGATGTAAACTATTTCTCCAGGAGTTTCAGAAGTGAAACCGGAACAGCCCCCCGGGATTACCGGAAATCCCGTTGGAGAAAAGACTTCGACGGCCTGCCGGGATAAGCGCTTGATCAAGCTCCCTTCGGCGGGTATCTTCCTCTATACTACCTGCGCGCCAAGCCCGCAGTCGGAAAACGGAAGGTCATGTGAAACGAATCAGCACCCTGCTCGTGGTCATCATCCCAACGATTCTCATTCTCGTACTGCTTTTCTCGAATATCATTTCCTATGTCGACAATGAATTCGGCGGCGGCCGCATAAGCGACAGCGGCTATATCAATGAAAACATCGGTCTTGAGGTTGATTTCCTGGAAGGCATGGCCTATGCCGGTTCCAACGTCGGCGAGGGGGACTACCTGTTCGACATTCTCGGGCGGGAGTGGTTTCGGATGTATTTTATGCCCCGTTTCGCCGAGGGCATGGATTTGCAGATCCGTATCCGTGATGTCAGCGATATGAGCAACGATTTCCTGATCTCCCGGATCGTGGCTGAGTATCGGAGCCAGGGATTTGATTTTGATCCCACCCGGGAACTTCGGGCGGTCATTCGCGACAGCGGCACCCATCACGGTTTTTCAGTATACCGGCGCCGGGAATGGGTGATGCGGGACATCGCCGATTCCATCAGCTACCTGTTTGTGAAGCGCCATGGAAATGCTCTGGTGCAGATTTTTATTACTCGCTACAGTCCCGACCAGGCTCAGGCCCTGTCGGATTTTCTGGCTTCCATCCGATTCTACAAGCCCGCTAATGAGAGTCCCACACTGGTGGCCTCAACCCCCGCGACAGAACCCGATCGCATTCTGCTGGATATCAATCATCTGCCGGATGACCTGGTGATGGAATTTCTGAGGGAAAAGAATCTGGAAGATCTGGAGCGCTATGGGGAATACCTGGCGCTCTATGGGCTGACCCCGGCAGCGATTCACGGTCCGGTCAGGGAAGACCTGCTGGATGGATACCTTTCATCCGAGCAGCGCCGTCTGGTCACGCTCTGGGGCAGCCGGTAGCGGGTTATCTTCCCGTCGGAATGATTCACACATAGAGCCGCGGCTTTGATTATTCCACTCCTTTCGGATTAGTATTGATTCCAGGAGGTGGATATATGCCGGAAAAATTTCATCCCTTTATCGCAATTGGCCTCGGGCTGGTGTTGGTCGTCCTCGCTTTTGTGTTCTGGAATTCCGACAAGGCTTTTTTTGATGAGGCCAGCATTATCGATGCCCGCATTACCGACGTGCGCAGACGTCAGGGCTCGAGTGATTCAAGCGATACATTTATTTTAGATTACGAGTTCACGCCGTCGGGTTCCGACATCACCTGGACCGGCAGCGATTACTGGGCCGAACGTCGGGGCCTGGAAGCACCGCCGGAAGTCGGTGAAAATATACCCGTGGCATTTATCTATATCGACAACGGGGTCAGCGTTGAGAGCCGGCTGGCAGAAGCAGGATTCCAGCGCCAGTTACCCTGGGGTATTGCCCTGCCCGGGGGGCTGATTGCCATCGGCGGCCTGGTGTGGCTGATTCTTTCCCGGCGGAAAACTGCCTAGTCGGCCGTGAGGCTGCTTCGGCGGCGTTCGGCGATGGCATTTGTTTTTGCAAAGTAGGAATCCAGCATATCAGTCTCGAATGCCTCATTATCGGGATACTTCCGTCCCAGAACTTCGGGCCACAGGTCGATGTCCTCCATGCACAAATAGAAAAACACCTGATCGCGCCATCCGGCAAAGGCTTCAGCTGCCCGGGCGAACATTTCGCGTTTGATTTCACGGGGGTATGAGTACTTCCCGGCGATTTCCTCCATATCCATGCGAAGTACCGCGCTGGAAAAATTCCGTTCCCTGATCTGCCGGAGTACCGGTTTGGGATAGGTGAGGGTGCCCAGGCTGAGCATGACCAGCTCATCCGGATCGAATTTACCCCGCAATGCCGCAAAAAGGGCATCGTATTCCTCTTCCCAACTCCGGTATCGGACCATGGGGTGCAGGTGGAAGCCGATGGGTAATCCCGCATTCGCACAGCGGCGGGCGGCAACGAGTCTGGCAGCTAAATCGGCGGTCCCGTGTTCCTCATTGGCGATCACCGAAGGCGTGTTCAGGGACCAGGTAATCACCATATTCTCCGGCAGCTCATGAGAAAGCAGCCAGTCCACATTGGCCGACTTGGTTTTGAGTTCCAGCAGCACATTCGGTCGCCGCGCGGCAAAATCGCTCAGGGTCTCGAGCAGCCCGTCGCGATTACCCCAGAGCAGCGAATCGGAGGACTGGCCGGTTCCGATGTGGTAGCGCTTTTCGGGATCCAGGTCCAGGGCTTCCAGTTTCTGTTTCAGATTGCCATGAAAGGATATCCTGCCTTCATCGTAAAATGACTGAATCGAACAGTAGGAGCAGTCGTAGCCGCAGCGGAATACCGCATCAAGGGTGTATAGATTACAGCAGCGGGTTTTCTCCGAAGCCACCGGGCAGCGACCCAACAGCGGACGGGCATCCCGGATTTCCTCGAAGCGGATCGGCCGCGACGGTGGGACTGGCATGGGATGAGTTAAATAATCCTGCCCGCTCTCGCGCAGGGTTTTATAATAACTGCGGAGCTCGGCCATAAACGCCTTGCCCGGTCGGCCGCCGCCGGGAGCGCCGGGTCCGGAAGAGTTCGGAAGATCGGCGTCTGTTTCGCCCCACATCTGCCGGTCCCGGAGGACCAGCATCAGCTCCCGGGCCTCAGACTGGGTCAAATGGAGCTCCTCCACCCTGGAGAACCAATAGTCCCTATCTGCGGGGCTGAGGAGAGAAAAAATCGCTTGAGAGGCGGCAAATGATCCCGGATCGTCCATCAGGCCGGAGTATATCAGAGGCTTTTCTCCCGAACAAGAATGTCCTCTCTTGACAGATGACCCTGGTAGCATCAGAATTCATCTGCATGAACATTACCCTCCTGTTTGACAACACTGCCGCCGATTCTTCCTTGCGTACCGGTTGGGGCTTCTCTGCGCTCATCGGGAGGCTGCTGTTCGATACCGGATGCGATGGAGAGGTTCTCCTGCACAATATGTCCGCTCTGGGAGTAGGGGTTTCTGATTTTGATACGGTGGTGATTTCCCATGACCATTGGGATCATTGGGGCGGCCTGTGGAAGCTCCTGGAACAGCGTCGGGATCTGGATGTGGTGGTCTGCGACGGCTTCTCAGACGAATTTTATCACAACCTGAAGCAGGCGGGAGCCCGGGTCAGGGTCGCCCAGCCATGGGAAGCTTTGGCTGAGGGCATCTACAGCACCGGTGCCATGGAAACCAGTTATAAGGGGCAATCGCTTACCGAACAGAGCCTTGTTATTGTGCAGGGGGCGCTGTTCAGCGTTATAAGCGGCTGTGCCCACCCGGGGATCATCAATATCGTCCACCGCGCACAGGATCACTTCAGCGGCTTGCGGCCCGACATGATCCTCGGCGGGTTTCACCTTTTCAGAAGCCCGGATAATCAGGGCGACGAAGTGATCGCCGAACTCTACGAGCTCGGCTTCGAACGGGTTTATCCGGTTCACTGTTCCGGTGAGAACCTGCGCAACATTCCCGGCGCCGGCATCGCGGCGGGGTCACGGCTCAGCATCTCCTCCTGACATGCCAGGTATCAGATTGCACCGCAACCTCACCATCCCCGTGGAAGAGCTGGAAATCACCGCAGTGCGTTCCGGCGGAAGCGGCGGCCAGAACGTGAATAAGGTATCCACCGCGGTACAGATCCGCCTCGACATCCCGGCGAGTTCTCTGCCGGAAAGAGTAAAGCGGCGGCTGCTTGACCATGCGGATCAACGGATTTCGTCCTCCGGTACGATAGTTATCAAGGCCCAGTCCCATCGCAGCCAGAGGATGAACCGAAGGGAAGCCCTGGAGCGGTTGCGACAGCTCTTCGCCGAAGCGCTTCTTGAGCGAAAGACCCGCCGGGCCACCAGACCCGGACGGGGAGCGGTAGAGCGCCGTCTGAGCCGCAAAAAACAACGGGGCCGGCTCAAAGATCAGAGGCGGCAGCGGGATTTTGATTAGCGCAGGGTCGCAACCGCTTCGATGAGGGCGTCGCGGTAGTTCCGATACAGCGCTTCCGGTCCCGCCAGTTCAACTACGGCGATGTTCCTCCCGCGCACCATGATGACATGTGCGTAGAGGTAGCTCTCGCCGGCATAGGGAACCAGCCATTCGGCAACATAGGCCCGTCCTCCTTCGGCTTCGATGAACTGCGCTTCGTCGTAGCTGAGATAGCCGCTTTGATCCATATGATGGGAATAGGCTGCGACCCAGAACTCAAGATCCTGTCTCGGTTCGTTTTGCTCCCGGTAGATGCGCGCGCGGAAACCCTCGGGACTCACCGCTTCCCAGGGGGTGAAGATACCGCCGGGAGCGGCGAAGCCCTCGGGAAGCTCCATGGAGAACCCCCGGGAGCTGCGCTGATTGCCCCCCATGAATCTATAAAAATCAATCCGTTCCAGCCAGGGGAAACTCGATTCCCCGCTCCCGGGCGCCCGTGGTGCGGGGGCGGTCAACAGCAGGGACAGCGATGCGAATCGCCGCTGATTTTCCAGTACCCGGAGTCGTCCTTTGTAGCCTTCGATTTCCGAAATGAGGGATGCAATCTCCCGTTCCAATGCCAGGGTGCCGGTCACATCGGCATCGTCGAGGAATTCGAGGTTCCGTGCCAGGGTCTCCTCCCGGGATGCGATGGCCGCCCGGGCCTGTCGGATTTCCGCCCCTATTTCCCGGGAAAACAAGTCATAGCTCAACACCCGGTTGGAATATGCTTCCAGAGCGGATGGAAGTTCCTCAAGTTGTTCCACGGGTATGCGAAGCTCCACGGCGTTGCGTGAATCTAGCACCGCATATCCTCCAATCTGTTCCGTCCAGCGGATCAGTTCTTCCCGGGTTTCCCCATTGATGATCAGTCTGGATTCGACATTCCAGAAGCTGTCCTGTTGACCCCAGGCCATGTGAACCAGAACGCAGGCGAATGCCACGGCCATTATGATTTTTGTGCGCATCATAACTCGCCTCCCTGGCCGAGAATGGCCTGATGGATGTCCCTGTGGGAGTCCGAGAACTCTTCTTCATCGGGATAGAAGATTTCGTACACCGCAATCCGGCTCCCCCGGATTTCCACCATCACCTCATATACATAGGGTACGAAATCAAAACTGGTGAATCGGCCTCCGCGGATCTGAGTCGAAAGTTCAAGATTCTGCTGATCGGCGAAGCGGGGGGCAAGATGATGGTTCAGCGCCTGAAACCAGAAATCGAGATCTCCCCGGGGTCGGTTGGCCACCGTACCGATGCGAACCCTGATGCCCCGGGCTGACTCGGCGTAGAACCCTTCGGAACCGCCTTTACTGAACACCGCGAATTCGCCCCCGAGCTCCGGCGATGCGGATGCAGGGAAGCGCCCGGTGCTTTGCTGACCCGGCGCAAGTGAGGCAATCCAGAGGAAGGGAATGGGAGGGGCTCCGCCCTGATCACCCGGCAATGCCTGAATCAGGTCGATATCTATCCGGGAAAAATTCAATGATTCCCTGAGTTGTTCAAGGCTTATGTCGATCTGTTCGATTTGTTCCGACAGGCGCCGGATTTCCCGGAGAATTGCCACCCGCTGGTCCACATCATCGGTCTCTTCCAGGAGGGCGTACAGTCGTTCCCGGGTGTTTTCTGCCAACCGAAGGCGGATTTCCAGATCCTGGAAGTACTCGGTTACGTCATAACTGCTTATCTGCTCTTCGATTACCCGGCCTTGGCTGAGGATAGCCCGGAAGGACGGCTCGAACTGCTGCGCGGGAACCCTTACGGTTATTCGCTGCTGATAGCTTTGTTCGACATAGCCGCCGATTGAGGAGACGTAATCCCGGATATCACGCTTGCTCTGTTCGGCATCAATTACCTCAAGTCGTGCATAGCCGTTAAATACTCGCTTGCGTTCGGCGACAGGATCTTCATCTTTCGGGATACTGGCGTCCCCCGGGCTTGAGACCGGCAGAGACCTGGTTGCCACCGGGGACCCCGCCTGGGCGCCTCGGGCGGGCTGTGAGTCCCCGTAGGCCATACTCACAGAAGGTTCTTCCGCATAATAATCTTCAGACGCTGCATAGTCGCCTTCGGCGGCGCCGGCGAATTCCCAGGAACCGCAGGAAATCAGAACGGCGCTAGCCATCAGTAATACAGCGATGGCGGGCAATTTCGCTTTCATGATTGGTACCGCACAATTTTGAATGACCGGCAAGCTTTGACGAAGTTACGGAATTCGTTTCTAATCCGCTTAATCCCCCCAAAGACTGAGAATCAGCTTCCGCCTTCCGCCGTGATTGCGATGCTCGCAGAGATATATTCCCGGCCAGGTGCC
>CAWZYW010000127.1:0-6866 GCA_963966255.1 uncultured Salinispira sp.
CAGCCTCGGTCTCGTGGGCTCGGAGATGTGTATAAGAGACAGTGGGACATCTGCACTATGACTTTAAAAATTTCGAAAAGGCCCTGGGGTACTGGATGCGGATGTACGATATCCAGGGCGAGCGGGTCGATATTCGGGTTTTGACCAGCATCGGCAACTGCTACCGCAAGCTCAAGCGCTTCGAGGACGGAGTCCAGTATTTCACCAAGGCCCTTGAGCGGGAGGGCCAGAATTTTTACGCGCTGTTCGGCCTGGCGGACTGCTACCGGGGCATGAGCCGACCGGAGCTCAGCATCGAATACTGGAACCGTATTCTCCAGAAAGACCCTCATAACAAGGTAATTCTCACCCGGGCGGGAGACGCCTACCGTCGCCAGGAACTGCTGGACGAAGCGGTTGGATGCTACCGCCGGGCCCTGAATATCGAGTACGACAGTTATGCAGTCCTGGGTCTGGCGTCCATCAACAAAATTCGCAAACGCTATGACGAAGCCGCCCAGAGCCTCGAAGGCTTATTAAAAAACGAAGGCCGGATTTTCCGGGTCTACCCCGAGCTGATGGAATGCTATGTCAACCTGCGGGACCGGCATGCCGCGCGAAACCTCTGGGAGAAATTCGAGCGCCTTCGGGGAATCCAGCCGCCGGTTCAGCGGCAAATGAAAGAACTCAAGCAGAAAATCGGCGTATAAGCTATACTCATCTTCGAAGCGCGACGGCATTCGGAAGCGCTTCGGAGGTAGGTCATGAAAGCAGTCATCAGTCCCAAAGCCGGTCCTCCGGAAGTACTTCAGATCCAGGAACTTGAAAAGCCCATCCCGAAACGCGGCGAGCTGCTGGTGAAGGTTCATTGCGCCACGGTAACCGCCGGGGACGTCAACCTCAGGCGGATGAATCGGCTACTCCTGGGAACCATCGGCCTCGTGGCGGGATTCAAAAACATGAAAGTCCCCGGGGTGGAATACTCAGGGGTGATTGAATCCGTCGGCGAAGGGGTCTCTGCCTTCGCACCCGGAGATGCCGTTCGGGGGACCACCACCGGACTGGCCTACGGCGCCAACGCCGAGTACGTCGCCGTTCCCGAAAAACCCCGGATGGGGGTTATCATCAAAAAAGCCGCCGAGCTCAGCCATCGGGATGCCGCCGCAGCGACGGTGGGCCCCATGACCGCCATGCAGCTGCTGCAGAAGGCGGCGATCCGGTCCGGGGAGTCACTGCTGGTGTACGGGGCATCGGGCTCGGTGGGAAGCTTCGCAATTCAGCTGGGCAAGCACTACGGCGCCACCGTGATCGGGGTATGCAGCGCCGGAAATACCGAGATGGTCGGCTCTCTCGGGGCCGATTCGGTAATAGATTACCAAAGCGAAGACTTCACGAAAAACGGCCGGCGCTACGATGTAATCTTCGACGCCGTGGGAAAGCTCAGCAAATCTCAGGTCTCCGAATCCCTGGCTTCCGGCGGTCGTTTCGTCGGGGTGCGTTCCATAACCAAAGAAGTGAAGGAAGAACTGCAGTACATTCAGCAGCTGCAGCTCAAGGGCGAGCTTAATCCCTTCATCGATGGTGAATACGCTCTGGATGATATCGTCAAAGCCCACCGCCGGGCGGATTCCGGGCGCAAGCGCGGCAATATCGTTATTCCCATCGTTCCGGATTAATTCCCGCGCTCGTAGCGCTCCCAGTAACCGATCAGGCCGCCGGCCCGGTCGTAGACCCCGGTCATCCAATTGCGCTGGCCGGGCTTGGTCGAGTAGCTGATCTGCCGTTCCCCATCCTGCAGGCGTTTGAAAATCTCGATCATCATGACCCGGGAATTATCATTGTGGCAGTCAAAAATGGATCTGCCCAGAAGACTGCCGTCGCGATGCCACTCCTCTTTCTCCCGGGCAGCCAGATTCAAATACCGCACCACATGCTCAGCATCAACATAGACGATGGGATCGGGATAGCTGTCAAGAATCGCTTCGAGATGTTCCGCCGGCAACGCCGAGCCTGCGGATTCCGACGCCACATCCGCCTTGTCCCCATGAACCAGGTCGGCGGTGAGTAACAGGCGATTTCCGAACGGATCGCGCAAAGGCGCGAACCAAAGGGGCACGTACATCAGCTCCTCGCTCGGTTCGGGACCCTGAGCGCCGGCTGCCAGCAGGGCGCTCCGGAGCCGCCGCAGCTCTTCCTCGCCTTCGAGGTGAAACTGAAGTTCCACTGGATTTAACGCTGCGCTCTGACCGTCATACCCTTCGAGATCTTCAAGCGGAAACAGGGTCAGCCAGCTGTCCCCGATGCGCCAGCCGCGGGTGTTTTCCCCCTCGACGTACTGAGGTTCCCCAAGGGCGACAGAGTAAAAAGCCACGGCCTTCGCGTATTCGGCGGTGTACAGCGCGGCGCTGAAGCCTCGGTCGAAGTTGTAACGGGGGGTGGTGTTTTTGTGGTATTTCGCCCGATATTCCTGGTAATCCATATGCAGTGCTCCCAAAACGGCTGATTTTTTCAGCTAAATCCCTCAGCTGTATGCATGTAGAGGGATTATACCGATTGTGGGCGTTGGGGAAAACACAAGTTCAGCCAGAGCCGCGGTTTATCGGCCATTAATCAGCTGTTTTCGGGGCACTGCATAAGGTTTTGCCGAAATACGCGATGGGCCGTATACTGTTTCTATGCGCGTAGCCTATGACTACGGTTTCGGCCCCCGGGTTCCCGGCATGCACCAAAGCCTTCCCGGGCAGAAGACCGAAACGGAAAAAGTACTGGTTATTCGACTCACCGAGAATGAGGAATCGGACTCCGATGTTCCCCGGACGCTGAAAGCTGCTGGCGAGGGTCTGGCCGTACCTGGCACCGATTACGTGCTGCGCACTTCCGACAGTGCCGCTGAGCGGGATGCCGAGGTCAGGGCCCACGAACGGGCGCACCTATATGCGTTAGGGGGCGCTGCGGCTACGGGAATTAAACTCGAGACCCGCCGGGGGCCCGACGGTCAGCGTTTTGTCGTAGGGGGTTCCATCAAGGCCGATCTTTCGCCGGTGCCCGGTGATCCGCAGGCCACTTTGGACAAGGCCCAACAGGTGATCCGGGCGGCCTACGCTCCGGGAAATCCCTCGGCGGCGGACATGCGGGTTGCCGCCGATGCCTACCGCATGGCTCAGGATGCGAAACGGGATTTGAAAGAACAGCAGTGGTACGCTTAGAACTCCCGGGTCATGGGATTGAGATTCACCGTTCGAGCACCGCTTTGATACGCCGGACGCCCTGAGAACTGGACTGTTCCTTCTTGATTTTGAAAGTTCCCAGCTGGGCGGTGTGTTCCACATGGGGACCGCCGCAGACTTCCTTGGAGAAATCCCCGATGGAATAAACCTTGACGACCTCTTCGTACTTGTCGCCGAACAGGGCGATGGCTCCGGAGTCGCGGGCCTCGGCGAGGGTCATGGTGGTGTAGCTCACATGATGGTCGGCCTTGATGGCCTGGTTGACGATGTCCTCCACCTTCTGAATCTGCTCAGGGGTCATTTTCTCGGGGTGCGAGAAATCGAAGCGCAACCGCTCGGCGGTGATGTTCGATCCTTTCTGACCGACATGGTCCCCCAGGACCATGCGCAGGGCCTGGTGCAGAAGATGGGTTGCGGTGTGAAGCGCGGTTGTGGCTTCACCGTGGTCGGCAAGACCGCCCTTGAAGGTGGCGTTGCTGTCCATTTTTGACTTTTCCTGATGCTTGCGGAACGCCTCCTGGAAACCCTCCATGTCCACCGCCAGATCGTGTTCTGAGGCCAGCTCCTGGGTCAGCTCAACCGGGAAACCGTGGGTGTCATAGAGCTTGAAGGCCAGGCGACCGGGGATGATGCGTTTCGCACCCTTTAACAGATTGGGCAGCATCTTTTCGAACTCGTGCTGACCGTGTTGCAGGGTTTTGAGGAATTTTTCCTCTTCCATGACCAGTTCTTTCTGGATGGATTCCCGGCGGTCTTCCAGTTCGGGGTAGAATTCGCGGTAAATATCGATGACCACCGAGGACAGTTCGGCCATAAAGGCCTTGTCCATGCCGAGCTTCCGGCCGTGCAGCAGGGCCCGGCGGATAAGCCGGCGCAGGATGTAGCCGGCGCCAACGTTCGAGGGCGAAACCGCGGCGTCATCGCCGAGGATGAAGCTGGCGGTGCGCACATGGTCGCTGATGATCCGCACGGAACGGTCATCATCGCTTTCGGTTCCGCCGTAGCTCTTGCCGCTGAGTTCTTCGATTTTGGCAATGATGGGAGTAAAGAGCTCGGTCTCGTATACGCTCTTCTTGCCCTGCAATACGGTGATGGTCCGCTCAACGCCCATGCCGGTATCTACGCACTTGCGTTCCATGGGTTCGAATTTGCCGTCGGCGGTTTTGCGGTACTGCATAAATACGTCGTTCCAGATCTCAAGCCACTTCCCGTCGGACACTCCGGGGCGGCTGTTCTCGTCACCGGGAATGCCGGTGTCCACGAACATCTCGGTATCAGGGCCGCAGGGGCCGGTTTCGCCGGCGGGTCCCCACCAGTTATCTGATTTCGGCAGATAGAATATGCGATCCTCGGGGATGCCTAATTTCTTCCAGAGCCCGGCGCTTTCCTCATCCCGGGGGGCGTCCTCATCACCTTCGAATACGGTGATGGCCAGCTTCGAAGGATCAAGGCCCAGATAATCCTTGCCAGTGAGGAACTCCCAGCTCATGCTGATGGCTTCTTCCTTGAAGTAGTCCCCCAGGCTCCAGTTACCCAGCATTTCGAAGAAGGTCAGGTGGGAAGAATCCCCCACTTCCTCGATGTCGCCGGTGCGGATGCACTTCTGCACGTTGGTTAAGCGGGTGCCGGCGGGATGCTCCTCGCCGATGATGTACGGCACCAGGGGGTGCATGCCCGCGGTGGTAAATAACACCGTGGGGTCGTTCTCGGGAATGAGGCTCTTGCCGGAAATCTCGGCATGATTATGTTCTTTAAAAAACCGGATGTACTTTTCACGTAATTCTTTAGCAGTCATAGGCGCCTATTATAATGAGAAGATTATTTTTGTACAGCACCGCCGTACGGGGTAAAAATACTAAAGAATCAGGTCGGCGCGTACCGCATCGGTGAGAAAATCGCGGAACACATAGACCTCATTTCCGTTGCGGCGCTGGGCAATGGTGGCGAAGCCCTTTATGAGCATCTGCTCCAGTTCGTCCTTGGCCTGGGCAGCGGGAAGTCCCGATTCAAGGGCCAGCTGGGATGCGGTGAGAATGCCGCCGTTCTCCTCAGCCAGGATCAGCGCCAGATGCTCCAGGCTTTTTGCTTCCTGGCGGGGAACCGATGGCCGGGCGGCGGGCTGAGGCTGTGGAGCGGCCACGCGATAGCGCATCCCGTCTTCATATTCGTCCTCATCAAGGCGCTGCTCGATGTATAGTTGTCGGTTCGTTTCATCGACCAGCTTGGGCATATTGATCAGATCGATCAGGGTACCTATGCCTCCCCATCCCCAGGTTATCAGGTAGAAAAAACCGGAAACCGGCTTTCCCAAATAGAAGCGGTGGATTCCGGCGAATCCGAATACGCTGGCCAGGGCCAGCAGGTAGGAATCTCTCAGGCTTTTGCGTTTACTCAAAACTGTCTCCCGCGGTACGTTTATCCGTTGCCTAATATACTGGCTCCGAGGGCAATTATTCAATCAGTCTGTTGATCTTCGACTATTCGACCATCTCATCATCATCCCGGGTTATGACGATCTCGCCCATCTCTTCGAGCCTGCGCATCCGGATGATAAAGTCCCGGGTAGCCTCATCCACATCCTTACGGGGGACCGCCCCCATATAATGATAGGATTCGCTGATGGCGATGCTCCGCTGGCTGCTGACGTTTTTCAAAAAGCGCACGCGGATTTCCTCGTCCTTTCCCTTCATCAGCAGGGCGATTTCCTCGTCGCGCATCTCCGCCAGAATCTTCTGAAGATCGGTATCCCTTATATGCAACACCCGCTCGATGGTAAACAGTCTCTCTTTTATCTGCGCTTCCACCTCCGGCGCTTCGAGGCCAAGGTCCTCCAGCAGGGTGCGCTCGCTTGAGGCATCCATGCTCCGCAGGATTTCCGCCAGGATCTGAGGTCCATCGAGATATTCACTCTGCTGGGTGCCGACCCGGCGGATCTTGCCTTTGATGGCCTTGGCGATGTTGTGCATTACCTCCGCCGAAAGCTTCACCTTTTCACCCATGGTTTTTACCACCTGGGGCTTCAGTCCGTCGGGCAGATCCCTGAGCAGGGCCGCCGCCAGTTTCGCCTCCAGGTGGGAGAGGATGATGCCGATGAGCCGGGGCGGCTCGTCTTTTAACAGGACCTTCAGCTGATTGGCCTCCAGCTCGTTGAGAAACTCCAGCTGATCGATACCCGCCGGCGCGGCGTTGCGCTCCAGGATCTCAGCGGCTTTCCGCCGACCCACCGAGCGCTCCAGCAGATCCTGGGCGAACTCCCTTCCCCCCCTTAGCTTCTTCTGTTCCTCGAGGGTTGCGATGTGAAAGCGCTCGATGATCTTCTTGCTCTCTTCGGGCCTGAGCACTTTGATCTTGCTGATTTCAAGGGATATGGCTTCCACCAGATCGTCGGGCAACAGTGCCAGGATCTTCGCAGCCTGATCCTGGCCCATGAGCATAAGGAAGCCGGCGATCTCCCGAAGCGAGGGCTTCTGGTCGGGATCGGCCTTGCTGATGATTTTTATGAATTCGGCTGGGTTGACCCCGGTCTTTAAAAAACCGGTATCGGCATCAGCGCGTGAGCCCTTCCCGCCTCCGCCGGGGGATCCATCGGACGAGGCGGGATTCTTTTTGATGGATCGTGTGGCCGGCGGGGGAGATGAATCTCCGGGGTTGCTTTTAGCC
>CAWZYW010000128.1:0-6858 GCA_963966255.1 uncultured Salinispira sp.
GATTCCGCGATGACTGACATCATTTCGCCGAGAGTTCCAGTGTCCTCGGTGAAGCCGGCAGCCTGAGCCTTTGTCCAACTGCTGCTTTCTTCCCTGAGTCCGACTTTCACAAGGATCTCGCTTCCCGCCAGGCTGTCTCGAAGATTCTGAGCCTGGGCTGGTCCCTGTGATCCCCAACCGATCACGCCGATGGTTTTTATTCCTTCGAATGCTTTCGGCAGCAGAGGAAATAGATGTCTCCCTCCGCGAATTATATACTCGCGCTCGCCGGCGAGCTCAATTGCTTCTTTTTCAAAAATCGCACTGTTAAAATCCAATTTCATTTGAACCTCCCTGAACTATCAGTGGAATAATAATTGAAAAGTTTAATTGCATAAAGTGAAATATATTCGATGAATAGTTGCTAAAAACGCAATAAAAATGTAGTGTATTCCAATGAATGATGTTCAGCTTCGTTGTTTTGTAGCCCTCGGTGAAACGCTCAGTTTTACCCGGGCGAGTGAGCGCTGCTTCCTGAGTCCTTCTGCTTTTTCCAGGGTTATCAGCCGAACCGAGCAGGAACTCGGTAGCGTGCTTTGTCTTCGTAATAACCGGGAGGTCCGGCTCACGCCCGCGGGTCGTCGTTTTCTTCTGTATGCCCGGGAGAATCTTCATGAGCTCAGGGAGTTAAGAGAAGAACTGTCAGCGGACAAGAGTGAATTGGATGGAGAACTGAGCATTTTCGCTACCGTCACCGCCTGTTATTCTATTCTTCCCGGAATGCTGGCTCCCTTCCGACGTCGTCATCCGAAGGTCGGCATCCATTTGCGAACCGGTGATGCAGCCGATGCATTGGCCATGGTCCGCTCCGAGCTTGCGGATTGTGCCATTGCCCCGATACCGGAGAGTGGGGTTGGAGATTTATTTGTGGAACACTTGACAGTGACTCCACTGGTTTTTGTGGCACCGAAGAATCTGGAGAAGAAACAGTTTATTCGGGTTTCTGAAGCTGATGATGATAATTTGGATAATGGTACGGAGGAACACTCTCCTGATTCTTCATCAGCCAGGTTTTCCGACCATTATTCAGATTTCACGGGAGAGTTGGATGGATTTCTCCGTGATTTTCCGAAGGATGCCTTATGGAATCGAATTCCTGTGATTTTACCGGAACGGGGCTTGGGTCGTCAGCGGATAGATCGCTGGTTTGCCTCGCGGGGAATTGAACCGAATATTTTGGCCCAGGTCTCGGGCAATGAGGGGATTCTGGCAATGGTAAAGTTAGGGCTGGGTATCGGACTGGTACCGGAACTGGTTGTGAAAAACAGTCCTATGGCTGAAGGACTTGAAATCCTGCCGCACCTCGACCGTGTCCCGGATTTTGGCGTGGGGGTTGCGGTGAAAAAGCGGAATGCCGAACTGCCGGAGGTCCGGGCTTTTATCGAAGCAGCTCGAACAGGATTCCGATCAGAATCAGAGGGATGATGCCCAATGCCCCGACTATGAGATTCACACCCGTAAATAGGTTCGCCGCCGGCATTGTGGCTGGGCCATCAGGCTGCCAGGCTCGGATAGTCAGTGCTTCTGCGTAACCTCCTGCCAGGCGTCGTACTGCCTTGAGCATAATCGTCCCCATACCTTTTATGTACAGGATCGGCTGCCGTCTTGCGTTAAGGGCTCTCATCTTCAAGCTTGACCGACCTTGGGCGGCGGCATCCATAAGACCGGGGATGGCGCTGAGCATAATGCGTATCATTGTAGATAAACGCCATGCGAATCCCCGGTGGACTAGGCGCAACAGCCTATACAGACCTTCCTGAAGTTCTGGCAGGGCTGTTGTGGCCATGAGTATATGGGTACTGGCAAGGGCTGCTGCTATCTGCACCATAAATCGCAAGGATAGCAGTGCGCCTTGGGAGTTCCATGGGATATTCAAGGCGAAGGGCAATACTTCTGGTAGGATCGCTACGGAAACTCCTCCTGACAGATGAGCCCGGCTCAGCCAGGTGATAAGGAATATCCAGATCAGGGCCCTGAGCTCGCCCATGAGCCGAAGGATCGGAATTCCCAGAGCACCCATCAATCCGACCAGGAGCAGCGAGATCGCCAAAGACTCCTGCAGGCCCAGACTGCCAAGGCTGATATTCCAGGCGAGATAGAGGATAAATTTCACCCGTGGATCAGATCTATGAAGCAGGCTCGAACCTGGTTGGTAGTGAAATGTCAGGATCTGAGCCATGACATATCTCGTATCTTCATTCCGGGACGCCTGACATCGTGATCTTCAAGAAACGGTAATACCCGTTCCGGCAGAGCATCGGCGATAATGCGACCTGACTTCATCAGCAGCAGTCGGTCGGCATGAGCCAGGCATTTTTCCAGGCCATGGGTAACGATAATCACCCCGCAGCCCCGATCCCGAATCTTGATGATCTGGTGCAGGGTCTCGGCGACTCCGGGGTAATCGAGATTTTCAAATGGTTCATCGAGAAGGATGTAACGTGGACCCATGGCAAGTACCGAGGCCAGGGCAAGGCGGCGGAGTTCGCCTCCGGACAGGGTTCCGGGATCCTGGTGGCGATGAGATTCCAATCCGCTCCAGAGAATGCTCTCTTCCAGGATTTCTTGTCGGCGATCCGGATCGAGTCCGATATTCCTCAGGCCGAACAGGATGTCCTGTTCAACGGTCTGTTCGATAACCTGGAGTTCAGGTTGCTGGAAAACCAAGCCTACTCCGGTGCCGAGTCTCTGGTCCCTTCCAGGATATGGTTGACTGTCAAGCAGCACTTCTCCAGAGTCCGGCGTTTCCAAACCAGCGAGGCTGTGCATAAAACGGGATTTTCCTGAACCGTTGGGTCCGGTTACTACTGAAATCTCGCCGGCCTGGAACCTGGCGGAGACTCCGTCCAGAATGGTTTTTCCGGAAATACTCAGCCGCAGTTCCCGCGCTTCAAGCATTTCCGAGGATGATTTTTCGGCCGCTGGCCGCGAGCAGAACCGATGCAATGATTTTCAGGATATCTCCGGGAAGATACGGTACTACCGCCCTTGCCAGACCGACGCGCCATTCCCAGCCGAGGTTCAACACGATCCACGGATAACCAGCCGCATAAATAATCACGGTACCGATGAATACCGCCGCGAGATCCCAGATGATTTCAGCCCAGGCTTTTTCCTCGCCCTGTCCGATGCGACTGATAAGGCTCACTATGGGAGCCGCTACTGCGAAACCCAGCAGGAATCCGGCTGATGGTCCCTGGAAAGCCGCGAAGCCTCTCATTCCGCTGGCGAAAACAGGAAGCCCAATCAATCCCGCGAACAGGTAGAGAAAAATCGAGGCCAGAGCCCAGCCCGGAGGCAGAAAGAGTCCGGCGAGCAGGACGAATAATGTCTGGAGGGTCACCGGTACCGGCGTAAACGGGAGATTGAACTGAATAAACGCACCAACGGCGATGAGTGCGGCGAAAACCGCAGATAGAACCATAGGGCGAATGCTGCGAATCAACGAGTTTTCAGCCATGTATGCTCCTGTCGCAATGGAATGAATTCGAATTTCGATCTTGATAATTCAAAGGGTTTCGGTAATATTAAGCCATTATGCCCAAGTCTGTCACCCGTCTGTTGTGTATGCTGCTTGTTCATGTCAGCCTGATACACGTTGCCGTAATCGCACAAAACCTCGATGACCGCTACCCCGGAAATCTCAATCCGATTACAGGGCCCTCTGATACCGATTCGTTGGCGGAGGCGTTTTCAATCGCAACGCCAGACTTGCAGGCCCCCATCGCGCTTCTGGTTGAACTGGAAACCGGCGCGGTACTGTACGCGGAAAACGCTGACAGAGCTTATCCGCCGGCAAGTCTGACGAAAATCATGACGATCTACACGGCCCTGGAAATATACGAAAACCTGGGGATCTCGATGGATGATCCCGCGGAGTTTTCCCCTTCCGCCTGGTGGTTTAATGCGCCTCCTCAATCCTCATTGATGTTTCTCGGACCTGATCAGCGGGTGAGCATTGGCGAATTGATCCTCGGTCTGCTGGTATCATCCGGTAATGACGCGGCGATGGCCATCGCCGAAACTTCTGCGGGGAGCATGGAGGGCTTTATCCTTCGGATGAATCAGAATGCCGCCCAAATGGGGCTGACAGACAGCTATTTCGTTGGCCCGTCGGGATACAGCGCCCAGAATCGAGCCAGCGCTTATGACCTTGCCCGGCTGACCCAGCGCTATATAGCCCGCTGGCCATGGGTTATCGAAGAGTTCCATAAAGTCCGGAGCTTCACGTATCCCCGTGAGGAAAATCTCCTGAGTGATGATGACAGAAGCACCATCAACATCACCCAGTATAACCGCAACGGCTTGCTTGACGACTATCCAGGAGCGACCGGGATGAAGACCGGGTTCATCGATGAGTCAGGATACAATCTCCTGGCAAGTGCCAGGAGGGAGGGAATGCATCTTCTGGCGGTTATTTTGGGTATTCAAGGTTCTTCCAGCGCGGAAGGTTCTCGCTTGAGAGAAGCTGATGCCGCCGCACTTTTGGATTGGGGATTCGATAATTTTTCCCTGGTGGATGTTCCCCTCGATGCTCTTGAGCTGGAAGTCAGTCGAGGCAGCGAGGAAGTCCTGACTTTGCCTGCTGAATCAGCGCGGTTGCTCGTCGCCGGTGATGGCCGGAATCTTTCGTTGACCAGCCGCCACCCCGCGGGAATCCTCGCGCCGGTGAATAGAGATCAGGTTGTAGAAAATCTTGTCTGGAGCCAGGACGGGGTGACCCTCGGTGAGCTGAACCGCCGTGCGCCCGAGGATATTCCGGCCAGCCGCGGACTGCAGTATCTTTGGGACAGCATCGTGCTTTTCTTCCGCCGGCTGTTCGGCGGATACTCTCCTCTGGAGGGCGGCCTGGCTGGATAGTCTGCTCAGCCCCGCACTGCCAGGGCTTCGATTTCCAGGGATACATCTTTCGGCAGCCGGGAAACCTCCACCGTTGCCCGAACCGGATAGGGCTCGGATAAATAGGACTGGTAAACAGCGTTCACTGCGGGGAAGTCATTCATATCGGCAAGGTATATCCGGCACTGTACCAGATCGGAAATACCCATTCCCGCTTCCCTCAGCAGAAAAGCGATATTCTGCATAATCCGATGACACTGGGTTTGGACATCACCTTCGATAAGACTGCCGTCGCTGGGGTCCATGGCGATCTGGCCGGAGATATACAGCCGATCGTCGACCAGCAGTGCCGGCGAATATGGACCCACGGCCTGAGCATTCCCAAGGGATATCTGTTTTTTCTTCATCAGCTCACTCCGGTGAGGGCCTTTATGTATTGCAGGCGCTCCATGCTTTCGGGGTTTTTCGAGCCTTTCTGTGAGTATCTGCCCCGAAGATCCTCCACACTTGAAACATTCATTGCGCTCAGCAGCCGTTCCATATCTGCAAGAATTGTCTTCACCATATCGATATTACTGCGATATAAAACTGAACAGAGCTGGACGCTGTCAGCCCCTGCGGCGATCATCTTTAATGCTGTCTCGCCGCTGTGAATTCCCGTAGAAGCCGACAGCTGGGTGCCGCAGCGATCGAAGAGGATGGAAATCCAGCGTAATGCCATGCCGTAATCCCGTTCATTCGTCAGGTTCAGCCGGCCTTTGGAGGCTCCCGTCGCAAGGTCGAAATCGTATTGATAAAAGCGGTTGAAGAGCACCAGGGCATCGGCTCCGGCCCGTCGCAGGCGGACGGATAACTCCGGGAGGCTGGAAAAATACGGTCCGATTTTCACGGCCACCGGAAGCTGGATCAGATCACGGATCCGCTCGAAGGTGGAGATCAGTTCGTCCTCGAGCGCCCGGGCATCCTGGTCGAAGCGCTGAGGCATCAGGCTTAGGTTTATCTCCAGGGCGTCTGCTCCCGAATCTCTGAGCTGTATGGCATATTCCTGCCACCAGCGTGCGTTAACGCAGTTCAGGCTTGCGATAACTGGAATATCCACCGCCTTTTTTGCATCCCGAATAAGGTCCAGATATGCCTTGGGACCAAGGCTCATCCCGCTTTGGCGCACATAATCATAGGCCTCGGTGTGAGGGAATTCGTCAGAAATTTCATTGGTCTCCGCTTCGATCTGCTCCTCGAATAGAGACTTCAGGACCACCGCAGCGATCCCCGCATCAGCCAGGCGCTGGATGCCCTGAACCGAGTCGGTAAGGCTGGAGCTGGAAGCAATGAGGGGATTTTTCAGCTTAAGTCCCAGGTAGCTGGTATGTAAATCAGGCATAAGGATTCCTTTATCATTGGGGTACCCGCCAAGTATAGCCGGTTTTTTCGGTTCCGCAAAGCGAGGGATAAGACTTTCCATCTGCATTAATTATGATTAAATTAGTCAGGTAAGCCCGGGGTTGTATCGTGATTCCGGGATTCGATCAAACAGGAGGTATCTATGTCTTTCACCACACCGGAACTGCCTTACGGTTATGACGCGCTGGAGCCGTACATTGACGAGCAGACCATGAGAATTCACCACAACAAGCATCACGTGGGATATACCACCAAACTCAACGCCGCCCTCGATGGAAGCGGTTTCGAAGGTAAAAGTATCGAAGAATTGCTTACCGGACTATCCAGTCTTCCGGAGGGAATCCGTACTGCCGTGAGAAACAACGGCGGGGGTCACTATAACCACAGCCTTTTCTGGGAGATCATGGCGCCAAACGCCGGCGGGAAGCCCGAAGGCGAACTGGCGGCGGCCATCGACCGGGACCTGGGAGGCTATGATGACTTTGTGAAATCCTTCAGCACCGCTGCGGCGACCCGTTTCGGAAGCGGCTGGGCATGGCTCGTCAGCGATTCTTCCGGGAAGCTCCAGGTCCTGAGTAC
>CAWZYW010000129.1:0-6845 GCA_963966255.1 uncultured Salinispira sp.
GCATGGTCCACGTATGCATCAACACCGAAGCCCGCAAATCCCTGAGCTACCGGAGGGGTTTGAGCTCGATAGTGGTGCCCAATGTCCACGATTATCACAGCGAAGCTCCGGAGATGGACGACTATAGCAGGGATTTCCGCGAAAAAATCGGGGTGGCCGATGACGACATCCTCATCCTCCAGCCTACGCGGATCGTCGCCCGCAAGGGCATCGAACACGCCATCGAGCTGGTGAACCGCATGAAGAACCCAAAAGCCAAGCTCTTGATCAGCCATCAGGCCAAGGACGAAGGCAAGGAGTACTACGAGCGGATCGTCGACTACGCGAGGCTTATGGAGGTGGACCTGATCATCCGGCCTGACATCATCGGGGCCGAGCGCGGGAAGAACGAGGAAGGTGAGAAGGTGTACAGCCTCTGGGACATCTACCCCCATGCGGATTTCGTCACCTATCCGTCGACCTACGAGGGCTTCGGCAACGCCTTCCTGGAAGCCATCTATTTCCGCAAACCTCTGCTGGTGAACCGTTACTCCATCTTCGTTCAGGACATCGAGCCCCTGGGTTTCGACGCCATCGTGATGGACACCTACATTACCGATAACGAGGTCCGGCAGGTCAATGAAGTGTTGAACAATCCGGAAAAAACCAAGGCCATGGTTGATAAGAATTACGAACTGGCGAAGCAGTATTTCTCATACGACATCCTCGAGCAGAAGCTTCGCACCGCCCTGCTGAACTTCGGCATCGTCGGAGAGGCGGACGGTTGCGCCCCCTAACGGTGGGGGACTCGACCCGCTAAAACCGGCCGGCCCGCGGGCCGGCCAATCATTTCTTGTATTCCCTCAACTCTCACGGTATAATTCCGAAAATTAAAAAGTAAAACGGCTCGAATCGGTTCACATAGGGATACCCATGCAAATAGTAGCGTTTGTCAGCGACTTCTTCTCTGGCCCGGAATGGTTCAGGATAATCATTGCCCTGATCCTGCTGGCTATGACCCAGCAGATCAGCAAAAAGTACGAAATCCCGTATATCAACGGCCTCAAGCGAATCCCCCAGCTCCTGGTTCTCAGGGAGTTAATAGCCGCCTTCTATTTCACCCCGACCATCTATTATATCAGCGACGCCATCATTCTCGTCATTTACCTGTGGTGGCTCAATTCATACTCGGAACATCGGAA
This sequence comes from uncultured Salinispira sp., assembly GCA_963966255.1. Lineage (GTDB taxonomy): Bacteria > Spirochaetota > Spirochaetia > DSM-27196 > Salinispiraceae > Salinispira. Next base: position 1,182 of record CAWZYW010000129.1, read on the forward strand.
AACCACCACTACCTATACGATTATCGTCATCGGCATTACCGCCGCGCTGGTAACCGCATACGAGTTCTTTCCCGAGGTCACCCTTACCCTTTTCGCGGTAAACGTTAATCTTGCGGTGATGATCACCATGTTCTACTTCCTGATGAATGAGGTCTCGGTATACAACACCGACCAGGCGGGCTACATCATCACCAACCGGACGATGATATTCATTTTCATGCTGGTGGGCCGGCTCTCGCTGTTCTTTGACCCTACCCTGCAGAGCGTGTGGGCGCAGTACATCCTGCTGCCGTTCTCCATGCTTGCGCCGATCTACTACATTTTCCAGTACGATATCTATTTTTATTCCCTGCAGGTCGATAACGAGGAATTCAACAGCCAGTACCTGAACTCCCTGTTCGACTTCATGCAGACCATCGGTACCGCAATGACCGAGCGGATCGAAGTGAAGGCGGTCCTTGAGTACGTTATGCAGGCCATCGTCCAGTACACCGACGCCGAAGCCGGCATCGTTTTGCTGAGGGATACCGACGACGAAACCCTGAGGCTCACCTGCCGCGAGGGATACTTCCCGCCGCCTTACGAACTGCCGCAGATCGTCGCAACCAGAATACAGTCCGTCGAGACATATTTCGAAAACACTCCCATAAAAATGGGTCAGACCGTCATCGGGGAAGCGGCGAAGAACAACGAAGCGCTGCTTATCCGTAATACCGTGGAAGACGGTCGTATGAAGGCGAACATCAGGGAAAACACCATGTACATCTCCTCGCTGATCGCGATCCCCCTGATGGTCAACAATGAAGTATTCGGCATCGTATCGGTTATCCACCGGACCAAGCGCCAGCTGTTCACCGAGCTCGACTACGAACGCTGTAAGGTCTTCGTGGAGTACGCCTCACTCACCCTGGATTCGCTGTACAATTATTCCCAGCTCCTGGAGAAACAGGAAATCGAACGGGAAGTAAATATCGCCGGGGAGATTCAGAAGAAACTGCTGCCGGGACGAATGCCCAAGCGGATCCGCGATATGGTCTCCGCCTGGAGCCAGCCAGCCAAGGGGGTTTCCGGGGACTATTACGACATCATCACCCTGAACCGGGCCGGCAAGCTGGCGGTGGTCATCTGCGACGTCGCCGGCAAGGGAGTGCCTGCATCGCTGATCATGGTGATGATCCGGACCATTATCCACCTGGTGGCCGGATCGACCCAGGACGCTTCGAAGGTCGTGAGCTGGATCAACCGCGGTATCGCGGGGCGCATCGATATCGAGCGGTTCGCCACCCTGAGCTATATCACCTTCGATCCCAACACCAATGCCCTTGAATATTCCAACGCCGCCCACCACCCGCTGGTCATACTCCGGGCGGAAGATGGACGGATCGAGAAGATCGACTCCGAAGGGCTGCCCATCGGCCTGGAACGGGAAGCGAAATACGAACGCAAGACAACGAAGCTGAATCCCGGGGACGCGGTCATGCTGTATACCGACGGGATCATCGAAGCAATGAACCCCGCAGGCGAACAGTACGAAGAGGAGCGGCTCCAGGAGGTCTTCATCAGCAACGCCCGGAAAACCTCGGACGAAATCCTCAAGGCCATCCGAAACGATATCGACGGATTTGTGGGATCGGCGAAGCAGCACGATGACCAGACCCTCATCATCATGAAAGCCTGAGGATTTGTAACAAATTCACTCAGACAAACCCGAACTTTTCGTTTATAATACAGATGTAACTTTCAGAAGGAGTGGTAGGTGGAAGTAAAACTTAAAAATAAAAATGGCATCCTTCTTGTCGAGCTGCAGGAAGAAATAGACTTGTTTCACGCCAACAAACTCAAACTGTACTTTAATAAAATCTTCGAATCTTCCCACAAACGAATCGTTCTGAATTTCCAGGACGTGACCTACATCGACAGTTCGGGTATCGGCGCTCTGCTGAACATATTCAAAGAGTCCAAAAAGCGGGAGATCAAAATCCTTTTCACGAATATCCACGGATCGGTGAAAAAGGTTATCGAGCTGACAAAACTCGACGATTACTTCCCCATCGTTCGGACCCAGGAAGAAGCCCTAGAGCAGCTGGGAGCCGCAGAGTAGCCAGCAGGAATAACGGAGTTATCATGGAAGCTAAACAACTGATCGTCGACGGAGACCACAGGCTGTTCGACAAAACCAATATGTTCTATAAGAAGTTCGCATCCGATCAGCGGCAGATCCGATATTTCGCCCTGGTCGTGGTACAGAAGGCACCACCGGAAATTCATGAGATCAACCTGCTCGAGCAGCAGATATCCGAACTGCTGAAAAACGCCGTCAAGCACGGTAACCGGAACGACCCCGGCAAAAGTATCCACGTCTGGTATTCGTTTTCCCAGGAAGAAGCCCGGCTCATCGTAGAAGACGAAGGCGACGGCTTTCAGAACCTGGAGATGTGGAACGATTTCAACCGCAAACGGATCCAGTGCCTGCAGGAGCGCAATTTCGACGAGCTCGATAATTTCGTCAGCTTTCGCACCGAACGCAGCGACGAGCACGACGGCGGCAACGCCCTGTTCGCCGCCATGGAATACTGGGACCAGGGCATGGTCTACAACGACAAGAAAAACGCCGTGGCGGTGGGCAAGCACTTCGAGAAAAAGCGCCTGGAAGTTTAGGAAGTAAAAATCGGTCCCCTGCTATGGGCGCCGGAAATTAAGCGAAAAACCGCAGCAATCCGCTGCGGTTTTTTTTATACTGGGGTGAGATACGGAGGCGGATGATGCCATTTCAGCCCCACGGGGACTACGACATTTCCATCACTGAAAATCTCGTTCATATCCGGGCTCGGGGAACTCGGCGCTAAAACGTGAGGATCAGGTTCATCATGCTCTGCCGGGTGGCGGGGATGTAATTCACGAAGGATTCGAAGCTGATATTCATTTTTTTGCAGGCTTCTTTTAAATACGAAAGGTAATAGATGCCCAGATCCTTGTTCTGCATCTCCGCGCCCAGGCCCATGGCGAAGAACTGGTCCAGGCTCTTTTCCTTCAGATTGATGTTGGATTTCGCGTCGACCCGGGTTCGCAGGCTCTCAAAATCCTGTTCGCTCTGGGCGATCAGGATGCGCATTTTCGTGCGTTCGTTTTTCTCCCGCTTCTTGGCGGAAAAATCCATGGAGATATTAACCCGGCTGTGGCCCAGGGCCGCCTCTTCGGCTCCGCCGCCCTCGGCCATGATCCCGCCGACGATGATGATCATTTCCATAAGCATCATCGCCAGATATTCCGGACTGTCCGATCGGTCCAGGTACACTCCCAGGGATTCCCGCAGCTCATGAAGCAGGGACTGGGCTTCGACGTGGTCGCGGTACACGGTGAGCAGGAGCCAAACCACCGGGTCGACCATGTTGAGATAGCGGATGGCCAGGTACATTTTCTTCCGCTTCTCGTCATCGAGGGTGGCGGTGTTTTTCACCACCTTCTGCTGGATGGATTTCAACAGCCCCTGTTTGAAGGCGGTTATGGCCCCTTCGTTCTTCTTGATGACCGCCATGATGCCGGCGTTACGGACGTTCATGCCGAAGCCGATGGCTACCTTGGGGAACTGGCGGTTCCACATTTTCGTCAGGCCTGAATCCATGATGATGTCCCAGATCCTGGCGTCGAACTGGCGGTAGAGCATGGCATAGGTCAGCAGTTTCGTCAGGTCTATAAGATTTTTACGATCCCGGGCGATGTTATCGGTGCTGATCTCGGTGCGGCTCATATAGCCGTTGACCGCCATCTGCTGGAGCTGGCGGGCGTTGGCCGACGGTATCTGGTAGCCGTAGACGCCCATCCCGTCGAACATCTGAATCTTGTTCACCTTCTGCTGGTTCTGGAGATGTATCGCCACGCCGTCATCGTGCAAACCTATGAGTAACGGTCCCTGTATCGGCGTACCTTTCTCTTCCACAACGTCAGTGTAGTCCGAGCGCAGTGAATTTTTCCAGCCCCCCGGCGAGTCTCTCGTCAGCTTGACAGTGCTAAACCGGTTTTATTAGTATGGGGCCACCACCACAGAGGCTGCCGGAATACCCTTTCCTTCCCGCCGGCCCCAGCGCAAGAGGAGAACATATGGCTAAAGAAACCACTTCCCGTACCACCGAGAAGAAGACTTCGGCGAAGAAACCCGCATCTTCGAAGGCCGCAACCAGCGCTCCCAAGAATATCCGCAGCGGTCTGGACAAGGAGACCGTTAAATGGGATTTCGCAGAAAACCTGAAATATTCCATGGGAGTCGACAGTTACTCAGCGACGGAAAACGACCGGTACATGGCTCTGGCCTACGCAGTCCGCGATCGGCTGATCAACCAATGGCTCCAGACCCAGCGCACCCATCACAAGCAGGACGTAAAACGGGTGTACTACCTGTCACTTGAGTTCCTGATGGGCCGGGCCATGGGCAACAACGTAATCAACGCCGGAATAGAAGGCGCCGTCCGCGAAGCCCTGGACGAGCTGGGCTATGACTTCGAAGAAATCCGGGACCAGGAAACCGACATGGGCCTGGGCAACGGCGGCCTGGGCCGGCTCGCGGCCTGTTTCATCGATTCAATGGCCACTTTGGACCTGCCGGCTTTCGGATACGGCCTCCGCTATGACTACGGGATATTCCGCCAGGGCATCGAAAACGGGTATCAGATCGAGCATCCCGACGACTGGCTCCGCAACGGGAACCCATGGGAAATCGAGCGCCCCGAGATTTCCGTTCCCGTGAATTTCGGGGGACGGGTCGTGGCCACCGAAGAAGGCGGCCGGGTGAACTACCGCTGGATCGATACCGACACGGTGATCGGCGTTGCCTACGACCAGCCGGTGGTGGGATACGGCGGGCGTACGGTTAACACCCTCCGGCTCTGGAGCGCCCAGGCCGACCGGGAATTCTCGTTCTACGACTTCAACGCCGGCGACTACGCCGAGGCGGTTGCCGACCGGGTGCAGGCTGAAAACCTGACCCGGGTCCTCTACCCCAACGATACCCTCTACCTGGGCAAGGAACTGCGGCTGAAGCAGCAGTACTTTTTCGTGGCCTGTTCGCTTGCGGATATCATCCGGCGCTTCAAGAAATCCGAGAAAAAATGGACCGATCTGCCCAAGATGGCGGCAATCCAGCTCAATGACACCCACCCCTCGGTGGCCGTCGCAGAACTGATGCGCATCCTCCTTGATGAAGAGCATCTGGACTGGGATACCGCATGGGATATCACCGTCAACACAATGGGGTACACCAACCACACCCTGATGCCCGAAGCCCTGGAGAAATGGTCGGTGACCATGTTCGAAAAGCTGCTGCCCCGGCATCTGCAGATCATCTTCGAGATCAACCACCGCTTCCTGGCCAAGGTCGCCGTGAAGTTCCCCGGGGACAACGAGCGCCTGCGTGCCATGAGCATCATCGAAGAGGGCGAGCCCAAAATGATCCGCATGGCCTACCTGGCCATCGTCGGCTCCCATTCCATCAACGGCGTGGCGGCGCTGCACACCGAGCTGCGCAAGGCCCGGCTGGTTCCCGACTTCGCGACCCTGTACCCCGAGCGATTCAACAACAAGACCAACGCCATCACCCAGCGGCGCTTCCTGCTGAACGCCAATCCGCCGCTGGCCGAGCTGCTCACCGAAAGCGTCGGCGATCGGTGGATC
>CAWZYW010000130.1:0-6836 GCA_963966255.1 uncultured Salinispira sp.
TCGATTTGATTCTGATGGATCTTGAGATGCCCGTGCTCGACGGAATCGCCGCCCTCGGCAGAATACGGGAATCAGCCCTCGAGCCTGATTCGCCCCCCATCCCCCCGGTGATCGCCATGACGGCGCACAGCGAGGCGGAAATGATGCGTCGGATCGAAAAAGCCTCATTTGACGGTCACCTGACAAAGCCGTTCTCAAAAGAAATGCTGTATCGCACCATCGAAGCTTACAGCAAAGGCGGGCGTGGATTCAGCAGGTCCGGGTAGGCCTCAGTCCGAGGCTGGGTTTGTCTTATCGGCGTTCCAGCGACCGAGCTGCAGGCGGATAAACGCCAGCAGCGATTCCCTGGCATCCCGGGTTTCCGCAAAGAAATCGAAGAAAAACCAGACATGGATCATGCGCTCATATTCCTCGTAGGTGATCTCCGAATCGCTGACCTGCATCATCGACAGGAGCCGTCGGGCATCGGGATTGAGGATATCGGCGGTTCCCGTGAGCAGGAATGTCGGCGGGAGTCCGAGCAGATCGCCGTACAGGGGACTGACCAGCGGATCGTCCAGGGGAACTTCACCGGAGTACCAGCGGGCATAACGGCTCAGATTGCCTTTCGAAAGGACGGGGTCATCCCGCTCCACATCGATAATCTCCGAATTACTCATGGTCAGGTCGAGCCAGGGCGAAAGCAGCACCGCCGCATGGGGCTTCATCTCCGGATCAGCGCTCCATCTCTGGCTGATGCCCAGGGCCAGATTTCCCCCGGCGGAATCGCCCATCACCATGCAGCAGCGATCCGGTCGATCCCGGCGGAATTCCCGGTAGAGGGGATCGAGGAAATCGCGGACATCCCGGACCGTATGCTCCGGAGCCAGGGGATATCGGGCCACCAGAACCTCGCAATGCAGCTTGTCCACTAAATGTCGGATAAAAACCAGGTGCAGGGGGTGCACGCCGTTCACGAACGCCCCGCCGTGAAGGTAGAAAATCGAAAGTTCCGGATCCTTGACCCGCGGGGCGATGGTGAACCATCTCACCGGATCGCCGCCGTGCTTATCCACCTGGTAGAAAAGCTGCAATCCCGACAATATCGTCTCGATATTGCTGGGCCCCCGGGGCTTTGAGAGGAATCGCTTGAAGCGCATTCGATGCAGAAGATAGTAAAAAAGGGTGCTGCTCCATTTGCTCATTCATTTCATGCTAACGACCCCGGGGACGGGATGCAAGGGATGAACAACATTGCGGAAGTGATGCGCGCCGGAACACGCTGGGCGCGGCTTAACGGAGGACCCGGCGGATCACTCGAAGCGCTCGAAGGCGTCGATGATGTCCAGGTACACCCCGTCGAACCCGGATAACAGAATTCGATCCAGGTAGGCGTCGGGATCGCCGAACAACAGCGCCTGCCAGGCCGGGTCCCAGTAACGAACAAGGTAGTTGCCGTCCCAGTCCGGGTTTTCTCCCTCAAGCCAGGACGGCGGATTGCCAGCCCAGGCCGGCTCCCAGTAATACCGATAATCTTCCGCCTCGCCGATGCTGAGATATGCTATGACAAGCCGCGAGCTGCCTCCGGGTTTTTGTCTTATCCTTCCGACCTCAGATGCTGAGAGTATCGCCCCGTCGTAAAACGCGTCGACGATCAGAATATCGTAGTTCGCTTCCTCCAGGGTGGTCAGGTATTCCTCAAGGGAAGGGAAGTTCCCGGGGTTGAGCAGATAAAGAAAGTTGGCCGCGTCGGCCAGGGAGAGTATCTCGTCAGTGTTATTTCCGAAGGGAAGGGTCGGATAATCGGGGATTCCGTCCAGCTCGCGGCTCGGCGGGGTATAGGCGATATAGCCCCGGTCGGCATTCAAGGCGTAGGCATCGTCCACCGCGGGCTCCGGGGTCCATACGTAATCGGTGGTGAGGATTTCGATGCCCTCGGCTTCCATCAAATCGCAGAAATCGCGCATCCATTGCATTTCATCCGCAGGGGTCTCCAGATTATCACCGGCGTACCCGAAGAACAAATCTTCACGGCCGCTGCCGTCGACGGCGTTTGCATAGTTCCTGTGGATCGGCCCATCGGGCATCCCGTCGAGGGTGAGCAGTTCCTAGCCGTTCTGGGGTATGACGATGAATCCCGGCTCGGATGCCCGTGCGTAACCGGATAGGCTTATTACCAGTTGCCGCATCTCTTCCCGGTGGTCCACCTCATCCGGTGCTGCGAACCAGGCGCAACTGAGTAGAATCGCCGAAGCGAGGACCATGCAGATGATGCGGAAAATCAGAACCTTCATCGGTATACTATATCCCAACTTCCGGCGGATCGGTATCCATCGCACTCGCACTCGCACTCGCACTCAAAAAAACCGCGACCTTCGAAGTTCATTTTGTGTACAATGCCATATGAAAAAAACCGATGGGTCCGCGGGATTCCTGTTCGTCATGATGATCATATCGATGAGCTTCTGGGGAGGATCATGGGTCTCTGCCAAACTTATTTCCACGTCCCTCCCCGCGGAACTGGTCGCCTTCTGGCGCTTCTTCTTCCACGCAATTGCATTCGGCGCCTGGATGCTTGGGGGCAGACATTCCTTCGCCCTCACCCGGCGCCAGCTGCTGCTACTGGTCTCGGCGGCATTGCTTCTGGCCGTGTACAATTTCCTGTTTTTTTACGGGCTCATCGTAGGATTCGCGGGAAAGTCCGGGGTCATCGTAACCAGCATAAATCCCATTTTTTCCTTCCTGATCGCCAGTGCGCTGTTTTCCCAGAAAATCAGCCGCTCCCAGATAATCGGGCTGGCCATCGGAGTTGTCGGCGGATTCCTTCTGATGGAACCGGCGGGGATGTTCGGCAGCCGGGCTTTTGATTCCACCGCGCTGATTTTCGTCGGCGCAGCTGCGGTCTGGGCGAGCCTGACGAATATCTCACAGGAAATCCGCAAGACCCTGGACATGGTTCCCTTCTCGTTTTATCTGTTCGGCCTGACGACATTGTTTCTTGCCCTCTGGTCCGCCGCCGGGGGAAATTTCATCCTCCCCTTCGGTTCCGATCCCCGCTCAGCCGGATACGATCCCGCATTCTGGATAAACGTTCTCTACCTGGCAATTCCGGCGGGGGTATTTGCAAACAGCATGTACTTCCACGCAGTCCATCGGCTGGGAGCCCACCGGGGAGCCAGTTTCACCTTCATCGTCCCCGCCACGGCCATGCTGTTCAGCTGGATTTTTCTCGGAGAGATTCCACTGCTCTCAACCCTGGTAGGCGGGGCGCTGGCGCTGACTGCGGTGTATGTGATAAATCATACCGGCCGGCATCGCGTGCCTAAAAAATAAAAGCCGCCGGAAGAACTCCCGGCGGCCTTGATTACATGCTGCGAATGGATTGCTAGTTGAGGGCTTCCACCTCGATGGTCCCTCCCCGCAGGTCCGCTACTATACGGTAGCTTCCTTCCGCGGGAACTTCGATGCTCATGTTTTCCATGCCCGCTTCCACCAGGCTTCCCGAGGCGTCGGCGGCGATATTGGCTGCCGGAGTGAACTTGCGGCCCCAGTCCGCCGTAGCGATCTGGAGGCTCAGGGTTCCCGCCGCCCCGACCTCGATGGTCTTTTCATAGACTTCGTCGCCCACCAGCGTCATTTCGTTGGCTGCCGCGCCGGCGTCCCAGTTTCCAACGATGTCGCCCACCAGATAAAAGGCATCGTAAACAGGAGCCTCGACCAGCACCGTTGCGCTGGCCAGGTCGGCGCTGAGGCGGTAGACCCCGGCTTCGGGGACCGTAATGGTCTTGTTCTCCATATCGGCTCCCACCAGGGCACCGGTTTCTCCTACTTGGATGTCATCTTCCCCGGTGAACTTGATGCCCCAGTCGGCAGTGGTGATCTGATAGTTCGCCGTACCGGCAGCGCTGACCTCGATGAGCTTTTCATAGACCCCGGCTCCCCGGTTGGCCATCAGGTTCGCTTCATCCCCGGCGCCCCAGTTGCCCACCAGATCGCCGACCAGATAGAACTCTTTGCTGCCTTCCACCGCGATGATGCGGGTCTTGCTGACCGCGCCTTCTTCACTGCCGTCGCTGACCGTAACCGTCAGTTCGTAGCTGCCGCTGTCCCAGCTGGTAAAAGTCCGCACATTGGGCAACCTTCCGGTCAACAGTTCCGAAACATCGGCTCCGGAAGCGTCTTTCAGGACGAACTCATAGGAGAGCTCATCCCCGTCGGCGTCGCTGCTGGCGGAAACATCGATGATTACCGTATCACCGGCTTCCACGCTGGCCGGCAGGTCGCCGTTGAATGCCAGCACCGGCGCCTCGTTCGACGAGCAGCCCGCTGCGATCATCATCAGCCCGGTAAGAACCACAAATAATGCCTTCATGCCTTCTTTCATATCCATTCCTCCTGTTCGGATATTTGATTTTTCTTTCGCTTATCCTTTAACCGCTCCCGCCGTTTTACCCAATGCGATATAACGATGCAGAAACAGACACAACAAAGTAATCGGTAATGCTACGAGCATCGATGCTGCAGCGAACAGGGTAAAATTTTCGTTCGCCTGTTCGGAGATCCAGTTAAAGATGCCCACCGCCAGAGTCATTTTTTCCGGGCTTCTGAGTATCAGCGCGGGGAAAATGAAATCAAACCAGGGCGTGATGAAGTTGTTAATGGCCACCAGCACCAGCACCGGTTTGGACAGAGGCAGAATGATCCGGAAGAAAATTGCGAAGTTCGACGCTCCGGCCACCCGGGCCGACTCATCGAGGGACCGGGAGATTCCGTCCATGTAGCCCTTGCAGATCCAGGTGTTAAACGGAATCTGGCCGGAGACATACACCAGCAGAAGACCCCAGATGCTATCCAGCAGACCCAGTTTCAGAAGGATCACGTAAATCGCCACCATGGCGAGGAACGACGGGAACATCTGGAGCACCAGCATGGTCATCATGCCCAATCGCTTCCCCCGGAATGAAAACCGGGAGAACACATATGCCGTGAGCGAAGTGAGGATTACCGAAGCCATGGAGTTGAACAGGGCCACAACCAGGGTGTTTCGATACCAGATGGGGAAGTTCGTCTCCTGCAGCAGGATCCGGTAATGAACCGTTGAAAATTCCCTGGGGAAAAAACTGGTACTGAACAGGGTGCTCCCGGCTTTGAACGAAGATGCGATAATCCACAGCACCGGGAGGAAAATCAAAAGGGAGTAGAAAATGAGAAATGCGTAAGACGCGCCGAGCTGAACCCCTTCCTTTATTTGTCCGTTTCGATTCACGATCACCCCAGGCCCCCTTCATTCCGGAAGGAACTCGAGCGAACGAAGCTGTATAGGGAAATCATGGAGATCACCAGGAATATGATCAGGGAAATGACGGCGGCAATATGGTACTGGTTCTGCTCGAGGGTCAGCTTATACAGCCAGCTCACCAGGATATCCGTATCGCCGGCATAGCGGAGGGACGAGTTCACCGGCCTTCCCTCGGTGACCAGATAGACAGCGCCGAAATTATTGAAGCTGAATGCGAACTGCATGATGATCACCGGTATGGTCTGATAGAGAATATGGGGAAGAGTCAGCCGGGAAAACTTCGCCCAGGCTCCCGCACCGTCGATGTCCGCCGCCTCGTACATGGACCGGTTGATATTGGACAATACACCGGAGATCAGCAGCATAAAAAACGGCGTTGATATCCATATATTGATCAGGATGACGATGATGCGCGCCGGCCAGGTCTCGGTGAGGAAGGGAATTTTATCAAATCCCGCCTGAATCAACATGCTGTTTATTGGACCGAGCCCGTTGAACATCAGCCTGAAGACCAGGAGGCTGACGAAGGCGGGAATCGCCATTGGCAGGATAAAGACCCCTCTCCAGAAAGTTCTGAAGCGTATGCGTTTGTCGCTGAGGATGAGGGCCAGCAGCATACCCATTCCGAAGGTGGTCACCGTGCTCATGACGGCCCAGAGTACGTTCCACAGGGCCAGTCGGGTGATGGTCGAGCGGTAAATCGAATAGCTGAATACCTGGGAGAATGAGCCCAGGCCCACCCAGTCCACCAGATTCCGAGGGGGTATGTGGTTCGGAGCGGAGTAATTGGTGAACGCGATCAGGGCTGTAATCACTACCGGCAGGAGAACAAAAAACACCACTCCAGAAGCTCCGGGAATCAGCATGAGGTATCCGAAATTCCGGTCGAAGATGTCCCGAAAACGGGTGTTCCCTGCATGCTCCGCAGCATTCCGGCGTCGGTCGAATTCCGCGCCGATGGTTAGGGCATCGCGAACATTCATGACATAGATTGCGATGAAGGCGATCAGAAGGGTCAGGATAAACACCCCCTCCACCAGGAGGAAGATCGAGTGATCGCCGGGAATCATACTGAACCCTTCCATGCGCTGGGCGGTTTCACCCAGGGTTATCAATCCCCACAAGCCCCGGGAAACGGCACGGACATTCAGCACCAGGATGAGTTGAATCAGAAAGAATCCGAGGCCTCGGGCCCAGGAACGGTGTATCATCTGGCCGCTGCCCATGATGATCGCCGACATAAAACCGGAGATGTATTTCCGTCTCATTGCAGCCCTCCGGTCCCTGATTCGAATATCGGGCATGTCGGCGTTTTCAGGGTCTTCATCGACATTCTCAATTCCGCCGGGAGACGGCGATCTGGTCAGAAATGACTTCCTGGGCCAGGTCCAGAGCCTGGGAAATGCTTTTCCTTCCGTTCCAGATATCGGAAATGGCCGCCTCGCTGGGAGACCACACGTAGCTCATTTCCACAAGCTGGGGCATGGGAGTCGACTGGACGGCCTGGAGAGCGAATCCGCTGATTACCGGGTCATTTCCGGACGCGAGGGTTTCCAGG
>CAWZYW010000131.1:0-6833 GCA_963966255.1 uncultured Salinispira sp.
GCGCCGGCCTCGACGCTCCACAGGATGACCACGCCCAAGCTCATGACCCCGCACAGGAGTGACCGAGCAGATCATCTTCCCCGAGATTGTTTATGACAAGATCGAACGGATCAGCGGTTTGAATATCGCTGTTGTCACCTCGGCGAAGACCGATACCGAAGCGAAGAGCCTGCTGGCTAAGCTCGGTATGCCGTTTAGCAAGTAAAGGGGTTAGACATGGCTAAGAAATCGATGATTATCAAAGCGCAGCGCAAGCCCAAGTATATGACCCGTAGGGTCAATCGATGCCGAGTTTGCGGTCGGCCCCGGGGCTATATGCGTAAGTTTCAGATGTGTCGTGTGTGTTTCCGGAAGTTTGCCTCCGAGGGCTTGATTCCCGGAGTAACTAAATCCAGCTGGTAAGGGAGTTTTTAGAATGAGTATTAGCGATCCCGTAGCAGATATGCTCACAAAAATCCGGAATGCCTCGATGGCGGGTTTTGAGAAGGTGGATGTTACTCCCTCAAAGCTGAAACTGGAAATTGTGAAAATTCTGAAAAACGAAGGCTTCGTGAAGAACTTCAAGAAGGTTGCTGTGGACGGTCACGACGTGATCCGGGTGTTCCTCAAGTATGATGAGAACGACAAGCCCATCATCCACGGTCTTCAGAAGATCTCCACCCCCGGCCGTCGCGTATATTCTGGGTACAAGGAATTGCCCAGGATTCTTAATGGTTACGGTACCCTGATCGTTTCCACCTCTTCGGGGGTGACCACCGGCCGCAAGGCCAGTGAGAAGAAGGTCGGCGGGGAACTGATCTGTTCGATCTGGTAGGGGGGAATAATGTCACGAGTTGGTAAATTGCCCGTGGAACTCCCGCAGGGCGTAACGGTTCAGGTATCCGACGATACGTTCTCAGTGAAGGGACCGAAAGGTGAACTCAGCCAGGACTATCTTCCCAACGTGAAGTTCAACGTCGGTGAGAAGGCGGTCGAGGTCACCCGCATTGACGACAGCAAGAAATCCAAGAGCCTTCACGGGCTCTACCGGAACCTTCTGAACAATATGGTTACTGGCGTCAGCAAAGGCTTCGAAAAGGTCCTGCTGATCAACGGTGTAGGATATCGCGCGGAGCTGAAGGGAAAGATCCTGCAGCTAAACCTGGGTTTCTCAAATCAGGTAGAGTATGTGCTCCCCGAGGGTATTGAAGTCGCCGTTGAAGGACAGAACAAGGTCAGCATCAAGGGCATTGATAAAGTCCTGGTCGGTCAGGTTGCTGCGGAAATCCGTTCTATCCGTCCCCCCGAACCCTACAAGGGTAAGGGCGTTCGGTACGAGAACGAGTACGTCCGTCGCAAGGAAGGAAAGACCGGTATCAAATAATAGGGCGTTGATATGAAGAAATTAGTTGAAAAACAGCGGAGACTCCGCAAAAGGAAAATGCGTGTCCGGAAGAAGATTTCCGGAAACGACACCCGGCCCCGGCTGAGTATCTTCAAGAGCAACCGGAATATCTATGCCCAGGTCATCGATGACGTGAAGGGTCACACCCTCGCGTCGGTATCGACCCAGGCTGAAGAGTTCAAGAATCTGAAGGTGAACGTCGAGGATGCGGCAAAGCTGGGAGAGGCTCTCGGTGGCAAGCTCAAGGAGCTGAAGATCGAGGAAGTGGTGTTCGACCGGAATGGTATGCTCTACCACGGCGTGATCAAGGCCTTCGCTGACGGCGCCCGGAAAGCCGGGCTCAGGTTCTAGGGAGGAAGACGTGGATAGAAGAAATAGAGGTCGTGACCGCGACCAGGATAAAGAATTCAGTGAGAAGCTCATCCAGCTCAACCGCGTCGCGAAAGTCGTGAAGGGCGGTCGCCGGTTCAGTTTCTCCGCCCTGGTTGTCGTCGGCGATAAAAAAGGTCGGGTCGGGTTCGGTTTCGGTAAGGCGAATGATGTCTCCGAGGCAATCCGTAAAGCGGTAGATAAAGGCAAAAAAAGCCTCATCACCCTGCCCATCAAGAACGGCACCCTGCCTCACGAGATCGTGGGAAAGTATAAAAGCTCTTCCATCCTCATTAAGCCCGCGGCCCCCGGTACAGGGGTAATCGCAGGCGGAGCGGTGCGCGCCATTCTCGAGCTCGGCGGTGTCAGCAATGTGCTCAGTAAGTCCCTTGGAAGCCAGAACGCCATCAACGTGGTGAAGGCAACCTTTAACGGACTCGAAAACCTTTTCGACGCGAAGAAGATCGCGGCCGATCGGGGCAAAAGCATCAAGGAACTCTGGGGGTAATGGGAATGAAAGTTAAAATTACCTTGAAGAAGAGTCCTATCGGCCGCAAGCCCAAACATCGGGCCACCGTAGCGGCTCTGGGCCTCCGGAAGCCTCATCAGTCCGTTGAGAAAGAGCTTAATCCCATGATTCAGGGAATGATCGACTCCGTCGGCTACCTCCTTGAAGTTGAGGAGATTAAAAAATGAGTAAGATAAATAAACCCAATGGCGCGACCCGTGCTAAGAAGCGGGTCGGGCGGGGTCAGGGCAGTGGTCTGGGCCTCACCGCCGGACGGGGTGAAAACGGCCAGAACTCCAGATCCGGCGGCGGTGTCCGTCCCGGTTTTGAGGGTGGTCAGATGCCCCTGTACCGACGCCTCGCGCGACGCGGTTTCAGCAACTATCCCTTCAAGCAGGAATACGTTGTTCTGAACCTCGACGCCATCCAGGATAAGTACAAAAGCGGTGAAACTGTTTCTCTGGAAAGCCTCGTTGCCAAGGGATTGATCAAGCCCAGCCAGGAAGCGGTAAAAATCCTCGGCGGCGGCGAGATCAAGAAAAAGGTGAATGTGGAATACATCTCCGTGTCCGCCTCTGCCAAAGCCAAGATTGAGGCCGCCGGCGGCAGCGTAACTGAAATAAAAGTACTCGAAGAACAGGATCAGAACGATGGCGAATAATCCGTTGATGGACATTTTCAGGATCAAAGACCTCCGGGATCGCATCCTCTTCACCCTCGGCGTGCTGGTTATCTACCGGGTGGGAACGTTCATTCCCATCCCCGGTATTGATGTCAGCGCAGTGCAGGCTGCCATCATGGCCCAGCAGTCGACCGGTGGATTGAGCATTACCGGGTACCTGGATTTCTTCTCCGGCGGAGCCTTCTCGAACTTTTCGGTGTTTATGCTGGGCATCATGCCCTATATCTCCATGTCCATCATCATGCAGCTTCTGCTGCTGGTGTTCCCTTCCCTGAAGAAGCTTCAGATGGAGGAGGGCGGCGCGAAGAAAATCCAGCGCTACATCCGCTGGGGAACCGTGGCGGTGGCGATTGTCCAGTCCCTGGTGGTGCGGACATACGCGGGAAGCATATCCGGTGCCATCGCGATGCAGAACACCTTTGCCTTTACTATTTTCGCGATGCTCTCGGTAACCGTGGGTACAATGTTCCTCATGTGGATGGGTGAGCAGATCAATCAGCGTGGTATCGGTAACGGTATATCACTGATCATCTTCGCCGGGATTGTGGCGCGGATGCCCGGTGCTATCTGGTCCCTGATTCAGGGCATGCAGAACCGCACCCTGAACCCGGTATTCGTGTTGCTTGCCGGACTTATGTTCGTGGCGGTCGTGGTACTGGTTATCTATGAACAGAAGGGTCAGAGAAAGATCCCCGTGAATTATGCGAAGCGGGTCGTTGGCCGGCGAATGTACGGTGCTCAGAGCACCTACATCCCGTTCAAAATCAACCCGTCGGGAGTTATCCCGGTAATCTTCGCCAGTTCGGTTCTCACCTTCCCGATTCAGATTGCCAGCGGTTTGGCTTCTGATGTGCGGTGGCTGCAGAACCTGCAGAACTGGCTGAGGCCGGACGGAGCGCCCTACATTATTATCTACACGCTCCTGATTATCTTTTTCGCATACTTTTACACCCAGGTTTCTCTGAATCCCATTGAAATTTCCCGGCAAATCCGGGAAAATGGCGGTTCGATTCCGGGAATCCGGGCGGACAAGATGGAGCAGCACATGATGCGGGTTCTCAATCGGATAATTCTTCCGGGAGCCCTATTCCTGGCATTTATTGCGGTCATTCCGACCATCGCTCAGTCGGTATTTAACTTCCCCTCTCAGGTAGCGTTCCTGATGGGTGGTACATCCCTGCTGATCCTTGTCGGTGTTGACCTCGACCTGATGAGCCAGATCGATGGGCAGCTTCGCATGCATCATCAAGACGGCCTTACAAAGAAGGGACGGATCAAGTCCCGGAATTTGTAAAGTAAAAAGGAACGGAACATGAAAGTACGGGTTAGTGTTAAGCCGATCTGTGACAAATGCAAAGTTATTCGACGGCGGGGGGTTGTGCGCATCATTTGCGATAATCCCAAGCACAAGCAGAGACAGAAGTAGGAGGAGTCGTAAATGGCGCGTATTGCCGGTGTAGACTTGCCGAACAAACACATTGAAATTGCTCTGACCTATATCTTCGGGATCGGCCGCAGCTCCGCCCAGGAAATCTGCGACAAAGCCGGTATTCCCCGGGATAAGAGAACCAATGAACTGACCTCCGAAGAAACCAACAGTCTTCGGAACATCATTGAAAATGAGTATAAGGTTGAAGGTCGCTTGCGGACTGAGATCAGTCTGAATATCAAGCGCCTCATGGATATTGGATCCTACCGCGGTCTTCGTCATCGGAGGGGTCTGCCGGTTCGCGGCCAGCGAACTCAGACCAATGCCCGTACCCGAAAAGGTAAGAAGAAGACCGTTGCAGGTAAGAAGAAGTAATTTACCCCGGAGGGTTTAATTGGCTAAGGTAAGCAAAAAGAAAAAAGAGAAGAAGACAGTATTCGAAGGTCAGGTTCATATTCAGGCGACGTTTAACAACACCATCGTCACCATTTCTGATCTTCGGGGAAATACTATCTCCTGGGCCAGTGCCGGCGGTCTCGGTTTCAAGGGGGCTAAGAAGTCGACCCCTTATGCCGCGCAGACTACTGCCGAAACCGCTGCTCAGAAAGCCATGGATTCCGGTCTGAAGGAAGTGCACGTTTTTGTAAAAGGCCCCGGTGTAGGCCGCGAAAGCGCGATCCGCTCCCTCGGTAATCTGGGATTGAGAGTCAAAAGCATAAAAGATGTGACTCCCATTCCTCACAACGGCTGCCGGCCCAGAAAGACCCGACGGGTCTGATGGCTGATTCCAGGATCCGCAGGGCTACACTTTGCGGATCCATGGCCGATATTTGAAAAACGGATCACCAGGGAAAATGTGGCGGAAAGGCAGATGCCTGCCGGTTAACCGGCCGGCTTTTTGATATTCCGCCTGTGCAACCTAAGGAGCATACATGGCACGGAAAAACCTGTTAAAAGGTTTTAAGAAACCAAAGGGAATCACCTTTGAGTACAGTGAAGTAAATCCCGAGTACGGTCGTTTTGTGGCCTATCCCTTTGAGCGGGGATACGGAACCACCATCGGTAACTCCCTGCGGCGGATATTGCTTTCCAGCATTCAGGGTTATGCGGTCACTGCGATTCGCATAACTTCCTACGATGCGGAAGGGAATGCCCACGTCCTGTCCAGTGAGTATGAAGCGATTCCCGAAGTCGTGGAGGACACCTCCGACTTCATCAACAGTCTCAAGCAGCTTCAGGTTGAACTGCCCGAAGATACCGAGCAGAAGACTATTCTGGTCGAGATGAAGGGAGAAGGCGAAATTACCGGTGCGAATCTGGAAGTGGACAGTGATGTGAAAATCCTGAATAAGGACCTCCATCTGCTGAGCTGTATGCCCAAGGCGAATCTCGAGGTCGAAATTCAGTTCGATCTCGGCCGCGGATATGTACCCGCGGAATTAAATGAAAAATACATCGAGATAATCGGTACCATACCTGTGGATGCGGTGTTTTCTCCCATTCGTCGGGTTGTTTACTCGACGGAAAATACCCGGGTGGGGAATCGGGCCGATTATGATAAACTCACCCTCGAAGTATGGACTGACGGCACCATCAAGCCGGATGACGCCCTTGCCGAAGCCGCGAAGATTGCAAAGGATCACTTTACCATCTTCATTAACTTCGACGAGAACGACATTATGGCTGAAGAAGACGTCGATGAGGAAAATGCCCGAATTCAGGCAATCCTCGACACTCCGGTGGAAGAACTTGAATTGTCGGTGCGTTCCAGTAACTGCCTGAAGAACGCCGCCATCAAGACCATCGGAGATCTGACTTCCAAAACGGAAGATGAAATTGCAAAGACCCGGAACTTCGGGAAAAAGTCCCTCCAGGAAATTAAGGAGAAGCTCAAAGAGTGGAACCTTTCTCTTGGAATGACTGATTACAGCTCCCTCAAAGGGAGTGCCCGGGTACCGGAGAAGAAGGAAGAAGTGAGCGATGAAGCATAGAATCGGTTATAACCCCCTGGGGAGAAAAGCAAGTCATCGGGAATCACTGACCCGGAATATGGTCACTTCTCTTTTTCGGTATGAGCGGATAAAAACCACCAAGACCAAGGCTATGGAAATCCGCCGGACCGCAGAAAAGATGATCACCCGGGCCAAGGAAGATTCAGTACACAATCGTCGGATGGTTGGCCGCCGAATTAAGGATCAGGAGATATTAGCTAAACTGTTTACTGATATCGGTCCCCGCTTCAAGGAGCGCAACGGTGGTTACACGCGAGTATATAAGCTCGGTCAGCGCCCCGGCGACGCAGCAGAAATGGTCCTGCTCGAATTGGTTGATCGACCCGAAGAAAACTGAGTAGGCAGCAGCATCATGTCTGTGATAAATGGTAGTCCATAATAAAAGGGGCTGTCCGAGAACTAACTCAGACAGCCCTTGTTTTATTTAAACCACGGATACCCGCGAATGA
>CAWZYW010000132.1:0-6817 GCA_963966255.1 uncultured Salinispira sp.
GGATGGTTTTACCGGTTCTCGGCGGCGCTACGATCAGGCCGCGCTGACCCTTGCCGATGGGACAGAAGAGGTTAATCATTCTGGTGGAGATTTCGCCGTTGCGGGTTTCCATGTTGAGCCGTTCATCGGGATACAGGGGGGTCAGGTTGTCAAAGGGTATCCTGGTCTGGGCTACCGTCGGATTGTCGAAGTTAACCGATTCCACCCTCAGCATGGCGAAAAAACGTTCCCCGTCTTTCGGTGGGCGGATTTGGCCGTATACCGTATCACCGGTTTTCAAATTAAACAGTCGAATCTGACTGGGGCTGATGTAGATATCGTCAGGCCCCGGCAGATAGGAGTTTTGGGGGGAACGGAGGAAACCATACCCGTCGGGAAGGATTTCCAGACTGCCGTATGCGTAAATGGTCCCATTGCGCTCGGTATGAGCCTTAAGAATGGCGAATATGATCTCCTGCTTTTTCAGCGAGAGCATATTTTCCTTGCTGATTCCCATCTGGGCTGCGAGGTCCCGAAGTCCCTGCATATGAGTGGTAATAAGGTCATTTATGCTCAGAGAGCGGCTCAAGGGTTTGTTTTGCGCGGGTGCCGAGGGAGCGCTATCACCGCCCTCTTCTCCGGGCTGGATTTCTGATCCGTTCCGGGAATCATTCCCCCCCCAATTATCCGAAGCGCTGCGGCCGTTTCCGCCGTCTTTTTTCACCTCGACCCGTACCTTTCTCTTACGACCCCGGTTCCCGCCTCCATTTTTCTTTTGCGAAGATTCCCTGCCACCGGAGCTTTTGGACGGCGAGCTTTCGCCTCCGTCGGTACCCGCGGATTCTCCGCCCTCTGTAGCACTGGCATGTGCGGAGTCTTCGCCTCCGGTGTCGGTTGACCCGTCTTCGCGATCGGCGTCAGAGCTTTTGTTCTGGTCTTCGCCTTCCGTTGAAGCCTTGTCAGCCGGTATTGCAGCAGGTACTTTTTCGGCTGCTTCCACCGGAGTATCTTCCGAACCGGTCTTTTCAGGGCTGCTGTCTATTGATTCGGACTGTTCGGAGGTTGATTCGTTTGAATCGCCTGCTTCGGGGGATGCTGTTGAATTCGACGCTTCTTCGCGCGGAGAGTCGTCAGACGCGTTTTCATCGCGTTTTCGTCTGATAATCGGCATTTAAAATACTCCAGATATGTAGTCGGTGATTATATGGTGCAATGGTTGTTTTCGGTTGGATACAAAGGTAAACCCGGACTGCGGTTAAAATATAGTACGCTCTTCCATGAGCTGTCAACCATTCTCGATTCTCTCAAGGCACTGCAACAATACTGCCGTTCGGCTGAGCGCCCGTATCTGTGCCCGGTTACCTGCAAACTGCCAACGCTGTACCGACACACGCCCTTGCCGGGAACAGGCACTGTATACCAGGCCAACGGGTTTTAGAGGACTTCCTCCCCCCGGACCGGCAATACCGGTGACAGACGCCCCAATATCCGCCGGGATTCGTTTCAGCAGTCCCCGGACCATCGCCTCCGCACACTCAGACGATACGGCACCGGGACCTTCGATAATTTGTCCGGGCACTTCCAGGAGCCCGGTTTTTATACCGTTGGAATACGTAACCAGTGAGCCGAGGAAAACGTCACTGCTGCCGGCATGCGCCGTCAGGTCTGCGGCGATTCCCCCGCCGGTGCAGGACTCGGCGGTGGCCAGAGTCATGGCCCGGGATCTGGCGAATTCAAGGGCCTGTCCGGCGAGCCAGCAGCTGATCCGATCCAATTGGGCCTGGTTCAGCGGTGACAAAGCTGCACTCCCGGTAATGCGGGCCATCTCGGGATCTAATGGGCCGGAGGGTAATTCGGCAATCATCGAATCAGCGCTCACGGAAAAATAATGCCCCCGTGATACATGAGTGTGCTCGATTACCATGCCGGAATTCTGATTTGAGAAAAAAGGAATGCGTATGCGTATGCCCGTTTCTGATTGGAGAGCTATGCTATTCTCCTTGCTGAATGTTTTCCCTCAGTTCTTTCACCGGAGCTGAAAAGATATCGAGGCTTTCGGCCTTGCGAATCATCTCGCAACGACCTTCGAATACCACGCCGTCGGCAATTCGCAATTTCGCAGAGCGGACATTTCCGTAGATTTTGGCGGTTTCAAGCATCTCCACCATGCCTTCGGCTTCTATATTGCCTCTGACCATGCCCCCGATTACCACATCGTGAACGAAAATATCAGCCTCGATTTCCGCACCGTCTTCGATATAGAGGAAACCGCCGGATGATATTTTCCCGTTGAAGCGGCCGCTGATTTTCATCGAATTTTCGAATCTCAGTTCGCCCTTCAAAAATGTTTCGGTACCGAGACGCGTACTGGTCTGCTCAAGATGGCTCTTATCGAATGAGGAGGACATGCATACTCCGTTAGGATATTTGGGTTATTTGGTTTTCATATTGAACACCCCGTCCCAATCTTCCTCCGGGGGATTCTTGATATAATGCTTGCAGCGCAATTCGTAGACCTTGGAGGGTCCGTCGTCCGGATCGATGGTCCGGGCTTTCTGGAATAACTTCAATGCTTCTTCGAAATTCATCAGCTTATACTGCCGACGACCGGCGGCGAAAAACTCAAGCAGCTGCTTCTTTTCTTCGGTTATCATCGAAAGCTCCCGGATTGCTGTTCTGACCAGGGACTAAATATTTACGTTCTTGGCCTTATAACTATTAAAGTGCTTCTGATACTTCATTTCAAGGCTGTCGAGGCTGACCTCATCCTCTTTTAGACGATCGCCTTCGGCCTGAAGATCCTCAACTTTTTCTTCGAGGCCTTTTATGGTGGCCAGGGTTTCCTTTGTTTCGGCGACCACGGACTCGACAAATTTCTTCACTGCATCGGCATCGGAAACATCGATCTTCTCGGCCATCTCAAGCAACTCGGACGTAGGCTTTTTCACGTGGTTGGTAAAATACAAAAGGCTCTTGTTCAGGCTTTCGGTAAGGGCGATTCGTTTTTCCCGATGTAATATCTGCTTAGTCAGATCACGGCCGCGAAGCACCGCCTTGATCCGCGCAAGCACTTCAGAGAAGTTAAACGGCTTGGTGATATAATCCTCGACGCCGAGTTCAAAGCCCTCGATTTTATCTTTCACATCGTCCATAGCCGAAAACATCACCACGGGAATATTGGAGTATTCGGCGTATTCGCTGTCATTCTTCAGGATCTTGGTTACTTCCCAGCCGGAAAGCCGGGGCATAATATTGTCGAGGATGATCAGATCGGGATTGCACTCTTTTACCTTCTGCAGGGCCCGCTCGCCGTCTTCGGCTTTTTCCACGGTGAAGCCGAGCTTCGATAGCATGACTTCGAAGAAGTCGAGGTTTATCTGTTCATCATCGACGATAAGTATCTTTTCTTTCTGCATGTTTCATGTACCCCCAGAAGGTGTTTATATTTTCACAGGTATAGGGCTTTCTGTCAATTCTCTTGATTCTTCATCGAAGCCCGCCGTCGGATATACGCGTAGAGTGAAATAATGACAGAGACGCCTCCCCCGGCGAGGAAGAGATACGCAAACAAATCCCCGATGCTGGTGTATATACCGGTGCGCCCGGTATACACCGGTACATCGGCGATGATATAGCTTTCGGTGAACGGTTCGTTATCCGCGATGATCCGGCCATTCGGATCGATAACCGCGGTCATTCCGCCGTTTGTGGAGCGAACCACGGTTCTGCGGTTTTCCGTAGCCCTGAATACGGCCATCGCCAAATGCTGGGTTGCCGAAGGCACCGATTGAGACCATGAATCGTTTGTCAGATTGATGATAACGTCGGCCCCCCGGCGGACAAAACCCCGGGATAGATATCCGAATGTATCTTCGAAGCAGATCGGAGAAGAGAACTTCAAGCCGTCGACTTCGAATACCGTCCACTCCTCCCCCTTGTTCCAGAAACTGGTGTCGTTTTCCACCAGCAGACGATGGAGCCAGGGGAATTGCCGCTCGTAGGGAAAATGTTCGGTAAACGGAACCAGGTGCAGCTTTCGGTAAATCTGGCTGTCATCCCTACCCCGATATAGGTAGACTGCGTTGTAATCCCGCCTCTCATACTCCCCTTCATCATTGAGGTAGAGCTGACCATCTCCATTACCGAGAAGAAACGGAATCCCCACTCCGTCAATGTAAGCAAGAAGTTCATCCACCAATTCGTATCGCTCGGGATCGGTGCGATAGCGACTATGATATTCGATGGCCGGAATAAAACTGGTTTCGGACCAGACGATCATATCCAGATCCGGATCCTCGGCGAGAGCCGCTCTGCTCTGCCGGATGCTGGCATCCATTGACGCCCGATACGCCCGGGTACCGCCGATCCAGGGATCCACGTTCTGCTGAACCAATGCCATTCGGCTGGTAGGCGCCGTCGAATAATCAACCATAGAGAGGGCGCCGATCAGCACCGGAACCCACATCAGAATCATCAATGCCGCCAGCTCATACCGGTATCGGCGGAACAGTTCGATCCAGCGTGAGCGGATCGAAGCGAGTTTCCCGCTTGCGGCAAGCTGGGCAACAAAGAATTGGGGGGCGATTACAATGAGCGAGATGCCCCACACTCCGGTGTATTCGGCGAAATTAACCAGGGGAATAAACAGGTACTGGGTATAGCCGATGATTCCATATGCGTAACCGAGGAAACCCTGGGTTCTCAAATATTCGTATCCGAGCCAAATCAGCACCTGGGCAATCCAGGCATGACGGCCAAGACCGAGAACCGGCAGTTTCATCAGGGGCATGAGGAGCAGATAATATGTTGCGTAAATCACCGGGACAATAAATATGGCCATCGGATGGAAATTGACCAGCCATATATTGAACAGAGCATAGGTGGCAAAACCCGTCAGGGGTCCGTAAAGGAACAGGCGCCACAGGGGCGTCCGGTTTATGGTCCAGATCAGGGGAAGCAGGGCGATAAAACCCAGGAATCCGAATCCACGGTAGGAGATGTCATTGGGAAAGGCCAGATAAAATAAAAGAACTGACAGGGTCAGCCCCGCCAGTTCTTTCGCTACGTTCACCAGGTCAGTGGAGCGCACTCCACCAATACCCTCGCGCTTGTGCTCATCAGTTTGATTTGCTTCGCGTTTTTCATGTTTCGCTGTTGCTTTCACTCAGATATTCCTCAAGAGCGATGGCCGGAGCCTCACCCGCGATAGAGCATGCTTGCGATCTATTTCCTCAGGGGCCAGGCGCTGTCTTTCAATTCCTTGCCTGGCCGGAAATTCACGACACCGTGATCTTCGACCTTTACGGTCTGGCCGGTTTTTGGATTGCGGGCTTTCTCGCGCCCCTTCCGGGTGCGGATTTCAAAGGTCCCGAACCCCCGCAATTCGATGACCCGATCTTCAGCCAGGGCGTCTTTCACCTGACTGAGCATCAGATCGATGATGTGATGAACGTTTTTCTTCGGCAGACCCGTAGAGTCGGATATGTTATCCACGATCTCCGCCTTAGTCATTTTTACTTTGGACACGAATGCTCCTTGTCATCCCTTTGATATTTCGATTCACCCGGTACTGGTCAGCGAGTTTGAGCACGCAACAGAGGGAAATCCGGATGAGGGATGTATGCAGGATTGAGAGTTACAGCCCCGACGGTATGTCAGGGCCGGAGCTCTCGGGATTAGTTCATGCTGTTCAGGTGCTTAGCCAGACGGGACTTCTTCCGGGCTACGGTGTTCTTGTGCATGATGCCGCGGCTGACTGCCGTGTCCAGCAGCTTCTTTATTCCATTGAACTGCTTGTCCGCTTCATCTTTATTCCCGTCGTTTACCGATACCAGGAACCTCTTGATTGCAGTGCGGACTTCGCTTTTCGCGGTACGGTTGCGCAGACGGCGACCGACGCTCTGGCGGTGACGCTTTTCAGCTGTTTTTGAATTCGCCAAGGATTAACCTCCGTTGAATTTTCCGTTACAATAGGCACTGTCGTGATGTAACAGGCGGAAAAAATATCAGATAAATCTTTAGCTGTCAATAGTATATGAGAGGTCGCATGAATTTGGCACTGTTCCTTGTCCTGGTATTCCTATATCTACTGGTGATAGATATCCGCCTGGCGTGGATCAAGCTCTTCGCGCCGGAGTCAAGAAAAGCAGCGGAGATTCACAATCAGGGAGTCCTCGGCTCCCGCTGGATTCTTTTCTGGGGAGAAAAACTCATCGGCCTCAAGATTCGCCGGGCAGCCCCCGACCCTCCACTCCCGGAACAATTCGTCCTGATCGCAAATCACCAAAGTCTGCTCGACATCCTGGTCATCCTCGCATTCTTTCCCCACCGTCCGGTCCGCTTCGTCGCGAAGCAGGAACTGGGCCGCGGAGTCCCCGGAGCTTCACGGGTCCTGCGCTACGGCAGGCATGCGTTGATCAATCGGCGGCACAATCTCCGGCAAACCGCCGTGCGGCTCAAGAGATTCGCCGCTCAATGTTCTCGAACAGGCTGGTGCCCGGCCATTTTTCCCGAGGGCACCCGGAGCAGGGACGGGGCCTTGAAAACATTTCACCAAGGCGCATACCGCTTCGTACAGGAGGGGGTCCGGCTGCCCACGGTGGTCGCCTGCATCGACGGGGGATCGAATTACAGCCACTTCAAAGACTTTCTGCGAAAAAATGATTATTCTTATCAGATGAAAGTCCTCTCGGTTTTGCCCGCGCCTCAATCGACCAAACAGATTCCCCGTGATCTTCAAGCTGCCAAGGATCAGATCGCCGGACAGCTGAGAATCTGGAATGGCGATTCTCCGGCTCAGCGATAATGTCTTGATAGCTTACGGATGTCATCGCTAAGC
>CAWZYW010000133.1:0-6789 GCA_963966255.1 uncultured Salinispira sp.
TGACCGTACGGTGCGGATTTTCCTCGCGGGCTATCAGGACGGTCCCTCAAGCTGGCCCGGCTGGCATTTCCTGGTTCCCGACCCGTATGCCGATACCACCGTCCTGGAAGTCGAGCAGAACAATAATATCGATGACGGGGTGAATACCATCGATGCCCTGGAAAGCACGCGAAGTATGATGGCCACGTTAAACGCAATCACCCGCCCTGATGGGCCTCCGGATTTCTCGGGCCCGGTGGTGATCAACACGCCATTCGACAGTCACGGCTTTGTATTAGGCAACGATTTCGATTTCTGGGATGTCTCGGCTCCGGTTGTTTCCGCATCATCGACCAGCGGCGCCAGTACCTGGAATCCGGCTGATCCCGATGTGTTGCGGGACTTCTCACCGGATCTGTTCGAGAGCGCTCTGATTGAGGACCCGGCAACCCTGCTCATTGCCGGCTTTGATATCTTCGTTCAGGACAATGCCCTGGCCTCCACCGGGGCGTTCCAGCGCAGCGAGGACAACCTTTCGGACAATGGCAACTGGGATCCGAATACGGAGCACGATCAGGGGAATGATGCCGCTGCGCCTTTTTCAAACCGGCC
Organism: uncultured Salinispira sp.; assembly: GCA_963966255.1. Taxonomy (GTDB): domain Bacteria; phylum Spirochaetota; class Spirochaetia; order DSM-27196; family Salinispiraceae; genus Salinispira. The sequence continues at coordinate 592 of CAWZYW010000133.1, forward strand.
TTATTTTATGAGTGATACCACTCCGATCAACGGTTTGGATATCCCCTCGGGTGGCTCGCAGATTTATCGGGGTATCCGGGACTCTTCAGCACAGACCATAGAAGATGCAATTAGCGTTGGATTTCGCGATGGTTCGTTGCTAGACCCCAGCACCCGGGTACTGAATACCCTCGGCGGGGCATTCGATACCAATACGACGGGAAACCAGCTGTATCGCCCCGATGAGTCACCCGTCTCGGTCGCCGATGATCCGTATTTTAATATCACCATAGCTGATGTGACCGGTGCGGGCTGGGACAACCTGGCGGAACTGTTTATGTATTATGACCATCGCAATAACGGCTACATTACCGATCTCGCGGGAAACCTGATGCCCAGCAGCGATCCGGATATCATGCAGGCTGCCTTCGGGTCGGTGCTCTATCGACCCTTTTCAATAAATCCGTTTCCCGACGGCACATTCGGGGAGACCGGACGAATGGACACCCTTGAGGTAAATCCTCCGAACATCAGGCTGTCGCTGGCAGCGGTTGATGCCGATCGATTATTTATTCGCTTTTCCGAGCCGGTATGGGGAGATGTCGCCCGGACAACTCAAATCGATGCCACCGACTTCGGCACTTCAGGGATTCTGAATGTCATCAATCTGGAGATCGTAAAAGAAAACTTCGATTTCAGTTCCACCGGCGGCGTGGAGGAAGCCTATCTCTATCTCGATGGAACGTTAACAGCCGATGATCTGTTCAGCCTCGATCTGACCCTTACTGACACCATTTACGATAAGGCTCTGAACTCCCGAGCCATGGGCTTCGCCCGTCCCATTACCGATGTCGGTATTGGCATCATCGCTCCGGTTTGGGCCACTGACGGGATCCAACTCGACGGAACCCGGGGTGGCGGTTTTACCACGTTGCGGGTATTCGACGGCAGCGAAGGCCTGGACGACCTCGATATCACCATCGAGTCGGCGATTACTGCTCCATCATTCCTGGGTCTGCCGGTGAATCTATTCTTCGATGTGAATGTCATAGCAGGTGCAAAATCCGCCCGGGAAAACGGGGCGGTTGGAGATTTCTGGTCGCCCATCGGAATCACCGGTCTCATAGAAACGCCGAATACCGAAGCGCGAATCGCGAATCGGATCGCCTGGAATAATCTCACCGGGATATCACAACATCTGATTCCCGCGGGTGATCCGGAGGTGGAGCGGGGTAACATGCTCGAATTCTTCTATCGGGTCGGTCCGCTGATGGCAGCGACGGTGGACAATCCCAATAATCCCCTGGATCTCGAGCCGTTCAGAATAGACCTAGGAGCCGTTGAAGTTCAGCGCGGCGGTGTGACCATTCTCAGTAACGTGATTAATCCTGAAGCAGGAGATGAGACCATTATCAATTACGTCCTGGAGCGTCAGGGCATGGTGGTGGTGAACGTGTTTACCCTGGACGGCGATCTGGTGCGGGTTCTTCAGAGGGGCCGCCAGGGAACCGGGACCTATAATCTGCCATGGGACGGACGAAACAGCAATGGCGATATCGTCGCCCGGGGTTTTTACTTCATCCGCGTCGTAGGTCCCGGAGTTGATGAGGTGAGAAAGGTCCTGATCGTGAAATAACCGAATGGCTCTCAGTCGCCGAGTTTAAGTTCCGGCAGAGCGATGAGAACGGAACCCGCATCCAGCGCGTAGCTGGATGCGTTGCCGCTGCTAAGTCCTGAAGCGGTAATCGCGACCTCGAGCATGGGCTCTGCGGGATCGGCTGGAATAGCCTTGACCAGATTTTCCGCTGCCATGGTGATCTTCACCCAACCGGCGCCAAGTCCCGAAATATCGAAGTCCTGGGTAGCAGTTGTTCGTTCACTCACGCCTCCGTAGATGTCCCGGATGGTGATGTTTATAGTCTGGGCGAAGAAGCGATTGTTCCCGCCTATTTCCGCAGGGTCATCTTTATGCACGTAAATCGAGAAGACATATGATCCGCCTTGCACCAGGGTCAGGCCACTGTCCGGATCGGTATAGGGAATCTGAAGGCGAGCGGCGTAGCCCACATCGGATCGGACGAATCTGACATTGTCAATCTGGCTGAAAAAAGCCGTCTGCCCGTCCACCCGGCCGAAATACCAGCGGTCGTAACTGTTCGAAGCCTGAAGGTAATTGTCTTTTTCGTCCTCGGTAACCCCGGGAAACGAAAGGGCGGTTTCGCTCCTGGCGCCGATGGTAATCTGATTCAAGTAGTCGGGGACGTTGCTCCCGTCATCGAACTGGAAGAAATAGGTCTGTACTGATCGCGGATAGTAGTCAAAGTGAAAAACGTACTCCTGATCAACCGCCCAGGTATTTATTCTGGCTGCGAGATCGATGTAGTAAATATCATTAAAGGCCGAATCAAGTTCGATGGAATTCCCCGTGCCGAGAAAATCCGGGGCGGCGTTCGCGGTGATGGTCGGCCCCCCTGCTACGGTATTAAAGTTGGCGGTAGCGGTTCCGATGTTCTCAAAATCGCCGTTGGCGAACTGGTTCAGGATTTCCAAGCGATACACGAGAACCGGGTCTCCATCCGGGGCGAAAGCTGGTAGACCTCCATATCCCTGAGCAACACCAAGGGTCGGCGTTGTGGTGCCATTAAGACGGATAAAAATCATATAGTTATTCGCCACGGTCGACTGTGTTGCCTCGTTCCAACCCCAATCGGCCTGCCAACCGTCATCGACCGCTGCTGCGACCAGTTCTTCGCTGAATTGGAAGCTGTTAATCAGATTCACTCCCCGATACTCGGCGAAAAGATCCACCGGGTCGCAGCTGACCATGAGCATCGCTGCGAAGGCGAAGACGAGAATGAGCAGAATCGCAGATGTGCGGACAGTGTGGCGTATTTTCATGTATAACCAATATTTACCATTAATGATCGGCGAATTCTATCGAAACGATAAGTAAGGGCCGGCCATGAGCCTGGAGCTGACTGGAAGGGGGACAGGCATAAAAAAAGGGCCGTATCCCCCAGCCCTTCAAGGAAGAACGCAAAATCGAAACGGTTGAAATCCTAAGAATCAATTCTGCAGGGGGTTACGGCCCGGAGACTGCCCGGGCGGTAACCATCCCCCCGAGAAGCCCTTGTTTGCTGTGTATTAAAAATAATTCAAAACTTCCTCGCCGTGGGAATCTGTCTTTACTTTTTTGAAGACTTTCTGTATAATCCCCGCCTCATCAATAACGAAGGTGTAGCGGAACGCGCCTTCGGTGATTTTCCCGTACATATTCTTCTCGCCATACGCTCCGTAGGCCTTGTGTACTGTCAGATCCTTGTCCACCAGCAAATCGAAGGGCAGGCTGAATTTCTCGATGAAATTCTGATGAGCTTTTTCTCCGTCCCGGCTGACCCCCAGTACCACGGCACCGCGTTTCTGAATTTCCGAGTAGTTGTCTCTGAGAGAGCAGGCTTCCTTGGTACAACCCGGGGTGTTGTCTTTCGGATAGAAATAAAGCACTACTTTTTTGCCCTTGAAATCGCTCAGGCTGACGGTTTCGCCGTTTTGATTCAAAGCGCTGAAATCCGGGGCCTGGCTTCCTTCCTCGGGTACGGGTAGCTTGTCCATGTAATCCTCCTTACTTCTCGGAATCGTTATAAATGTGTTGGCAAAATATACGGCTGACAGAGCTTTGGGGGAAGGGTTTTTATAGCATTTGAGCGCGGCTTACGGGTTATACTGTGCAGGACAATTCTGGAGGCAATATGGATCCGTTTAGTATCGTACTGGTGGTGGGCCTGATTTTCGTCGGTGCGCCTTTGGCCGTATTCGGCGGGATCAGCATGATCCGCCGTCAGGGGCTTGATAAAAAGCGTCTGGCATTCGAACAGGAAAAGTTGGAAGTGGAAAAGCAGAAGGTTCGCCTGATGCAGCTGCAGATCGAAAACAAACTGCTGGACAACAAGTTGGAAGACGAGTTCCGTTCTGCGGGCCTGAGCAGCGACGATAATTAAAAACCCGCGCCGACCGGCGCGGGTTCTCTTAAGTATTATTCCCGGCCGCTTTCGTCCGTCATTTAAAGAGATTACTGAAAAATTCCTCAGCCTGCTTGGCGGCCTTTTCAACGCCTTCCTGCAGATTTTCTCCCAGGTTGTTTAAGGTTTTTGCAAGGGGATCCTCGCTGCGCTTGAGATCCTCCTTGTACTGATTGTACGCGCTTTCGAAATCGCCCTTGAAGCTCCATTCGTCTTCTTCGTCCCGGCGGTGGTAATTGCCGTCGAGGATTTCCTGGTATTTGGCGTCATCGATCCAGTTCTTGAGTTCCTTCACCCGAAGAACCGGGAAGGGATGGGTCTGGTCCAGCAGGATCATCAGCTTCATGACCCCGTCCACGATATTGCCGTGGCCTTCGTATTCCTCTGCCTGCTTGATGAATTCTTCGACATTCAACTGTTCCTCGTCCACGCCACCGGCCAGTTTGGTGAGCACCCGGTAACTGGCTTCGGGATTTTGTACCGTCAGAAGGCCCACCCGGTCGCAACTCAGTTCGCTTTTGCGGCTCCACTCGAGCAGAGCAAGGGATACGGCGTACAGGATCGCGTAGCTGAAGGGGATTGCCCGCAGGATGGGCAGTGAGAGATTTACCAGAATCATCCGGATGATGATTGCCATGGTTTTGTATAGCATATGGCCGCTGAGGATGTGTCCCATCTCGTGGGCAACCACGGTCATCAGCTCGTCCTCGTCGAATTTCCGGGCCAGCTCGCTGTTTATGATGATAAACGGGTTGTCCACGCCGAAGGCCATGGCGTTCAATGTGGGATTGCTGGTCACGTAGATTTCCGGGACGTATTCGCTGTCCAGGATCCGGGCGGTTTCCACCAGGCTGCCGTAGACTTTCGGATATTGCTTTTCACTGGCTTTTACGGAGGTTCCCAGGAAGCGCAGGCGGTACATCCTCTCAAGTCCGTTTCCGATGATGAATTTTATCACCTGATCGACTCCCGGTACCGCCCTAAGGGCGTTCAGTGCTGCCCGGTCGGCGGGGTGTTCCCATGCCTTTGATGAGATGCCGGACAGTACGATGCGTTCGCCTTTTACGATCTTTCTTTCAGCCATATGTTCCTCTCTTCGTGTTCCGTTGTACAATCGGGTCGTGAGCGACCGCGAAGCGATATCGGTAATTATACCCTTCTATAATCGCGCAAACTACCTTCCCGATGCGGTCCGGTCGGTTTTTTTCCAGACCCGGGGGGATATCCAGCTGATTCTGGTGGATGACGGCTCCACCGACGGCTCATCTGAAGCCGCCGTCGCAGCATGGAACCGGGCCCTGGAAGACAGACGTACCGACGGCGGGCCCGCGGGCCTGCGGGAAATGCGCATCCTCAACCTGCCGCACTCGGGCATGCCTGGCCTGGCCCGTAACCGGGGAGTGGACGCCGCCGACGGCAGGCTTATCGCCTTCCTGGACTCCGACGACATCTGGCTACCCCGCAAGCTGGAGCTTCAGCTGCCCCTCCACGCTCCCCGACGCGGCGACAACTCCGTCGGCGCCCCCGGTGACGGTGAGATTCCGCTCCTGTCCCACACCCGCGAGCGCTGGCTCCGTGCGGAAGACGGCAAGGGCGCGCCGCTCCCCCCTATGAAAGAAATCAGCCAGTCCGGCCAGCGCCATGCCCGATCGGGGGACCTGTTCGCCGATTCGCTGTGGAAGTGCATCATCGGTCCCAGCACGGTGCTGATGGACCGGGAGCTGTACCTCGATCTGGGCGGTTTTCGTGAGGATCTGCAGGTGGCTGAGGATTATGAGTTCTGGATCAGGGTAACTGCGGGGCATCACGCGGGTTATATTGACGAGCCCTGCATCGAGAAACGGGCGGGTCTGCCGGGGCAGGAGCAGCTTTCCGAACGCTTCGGTCAGATCGAGGGTTTCCGCCTTCAGGCTCTCTGGGGGCTTCTGGGAGAACGGCGTTTCGATGGCTTTTCCCCGGATCAGCAGGCCCTCGCCTGGCAGGTTTTACAGCGGAAGGCAGAGATTTTCCTGACCGGAGCGCGAAAACACGCGAACGCCTCGGGCGAACGTTTCGCCCGGATGATCCTGGATGCCTGTGATAGGCTTGCCGAAGGCGACAGAGGATAATAATGACGGATAAAATCAGAGCCGCGGGTATTCTGACCCGCTATACAAAGCTGTCTCTTATACACATCTGACGCTGCCGACGATCTACTCTG
>CAWZYW010000134.1:0-6757 GCA_963966255.1 uncultured Salinispira sp.
ATCCCGAGGCGTCCGGATATACGGCTCTTGCGCCGCCAGACTGATGGAAATAAATGCGGTCAGAAGCAGACCGGCGATTATGGGTTTTCTCATGGTATAAGCCTTATAAGCCGACATTTCGCAGTAACTCCTTCGCGATGGCCAGGAAGAATTGATAGACCTGCTGGCCCATGACCGTGATGATCACCGTTACGATGAGCAGCACCAGCATAAAGGCGATCGAAAATACGATGCTCATAATCGCCGATCGGGTATTGTATTCATGCACTTCCCTGAGGCCCAGGACCAGCTGAACCGCCCACCAGCTCCAGCCGATTATCATGATCAGGTTCAGGGCGAACACTTCGTTGAGGGTAAGCACGTAGGACATGCCGATGACCAGGGCCATGGCGATCCACAGGGGCGCTAGCGAATATGCGAACATCATAAAGAGGTCCTTCATGTCCCCCCGCCCGTCGTTAATCGATGTGCCCAGGTAATTCGAAAAGAGGAAGAGAAATATTCCCCCGAAAAAGCCTATGATCACGCTGGTGAAATCGATGTCCTCGGCCAGCACCTCCTGGTATACAAAACCCTTGCCGGCGATGAAGAACATAAACACCACGAAAAATCCGGCGACGATCAACGCCGCCGCAAGCAGGCTGCCTTTGCGGCCCTTGCGAATGTAATAAAACCCATCATTGGGCTTGCGCATTACATGGAACTGATACATAAGATCGTCGACGAACTTGATCTGTCGAGCCCTGCGAAACGGACGCTCCACCGCCGCCAGGGCAGGCGCGCGCCGCCGTATTGCCCGATATATGGGTCCCACGATGAACAGGAGAATGATACCCAGGACCATGAAAATCACGTTGCGCTGCAGCCAGAGATTGCGGATTTCCCAATAGCTTTGGGAGTAGAAATCCCGATCATTGGCGATGCGGCTGTGGAACATGGCCGTTTCATAGTCCCGCATAAACAGGTAGTTTTTGCCGATGGAAAGGTGGGCGATGCGGGAAATCTGATTCACCTTGAGCACTTCCTTCCAGATTTCGATGGAAGCCTGGTAATCCCCCGCCTCGAACAGATCGAGGGCGCTGTATATGTTCCGGATGTAATCGGTGGGTTCGTAGGACTGGAGGAAGGCTTTTTCCTCATCGAGGTACCACAGGGATCCGGTGGAATCCATGGCCACCGAAGAAGGCCGGCTGAAAAGCCCCGCCCGATCGTCCCGGTTGTTGTACGAATAGCCGAATTCGGCGATGTAATCCCCTTCCCGGGAATAAATCACCGTCGCTCCGTTGGCGAATACCGCGATCATGATCTCGGTATCGGTGACCCAGATATCCATGGGAGCGGCGTCTTCATCGGCATAGCCGGTGACAATGGCGGCTCCGGCGGCATTGTGCTTTTTCAGCGCACTTTGGCTGTCCCCGATGCTGGTGGTGTACAGGATATTCCGCTGGTCCACAAAGAGATTAGAGAAGGTGACGGGGGAGCGGTCGAGCAGGTTCGCCTTCTGGGCGTCGGTGAACAGCAGGTCCTGTAGCCGCTCAGTAAAACTGAGATCGATCTTGTTGCTGGTGAAATAGCCGAGGAATGCGCCGGTGGGGGAAAGCTGGATCACCCCATCATACAAGCCTTCGCCGATGATAAACAGGTTGCCGGCATCGTCCACCGATATTTTCCGGGGGGCGAAATTGCGACAGCCGAAGGACGCCTCGGTGGGGGTGCCGTACTCCCGCACCAGGGTCCCCTCGCCGTCGAAGCAGAATACCTTCTCGGCCTTCGGATCGGCGACATAGAGAATTCCCTCATCGTTGCGCCATACGCCGGTGGGATAAACGAACTCTTCATGCAGCAGTTCGTATGCAACTTCGGCGATGCCGATGTCGTAAACCAGCACCCGCTTGTTCGCCGCGTCGGCGATGTACATCAGGTCGTCGGCATCGATGAACAGGTCCTGGGGCTCGTCCATGCCCAGATCGGTAATGGTGAACCGGGGAAGATACGCGTCGCCGGTCCGGGTTGGAAAGTAGCCCTCGCCTTTCGGATTGGGCGTATAGGTGTAGGTCGTCGACCGCTGGGCGGCCACGGGAAGCGCCGCGGCGAACAGCAGCCCCAGGGCGAACAGCGCGCTTAGGTATCGTCTCATCACTTAATCCCCGAATGGCTCATGGTATTCATCACCTTCGATTGCATCAGCACGAAGATCAGCAGGTTGGGCAGGAACAGGATCAGACCCGCGGCGGCGGCCATGCCCGCGCCGGCGATGCTCTGGGCTGCGGTACCCTGGGCCTGCTGAGTCAGGGTCTGCAGGTAAAACACGAAGGTTTTCAGGGTTTCGTCGCTTACCCAGTAGTTCGAAGCCTCGACATTATTCCACATCATCTGAAAGGTGATGATGGCCACCGTGGCCAGGGCCGGGGTGATCAGTGGAACGATCACCTTCCGGATAATCAGGAAATCCCCGGCGCCGTCAATCCGCGCCGCTTCGACCAGACTGTCGGGGACCTGATCGATGAACTGCTTCACCAGGAACAGGGACACTGGCATGGCGATCATCGGGAGGATATGGGCCCAGTAGGTATTGATGATGCTCAGCCGGACCAGGACCAGGTAGCGGGGAATCGCCACGGCGATGGGAACGAACATCAGGGCCATCTGGTTGATCCTGAACAAGGTGTTGCGCGTCCGAAAACGCCGCTTGCTCAGGGCGTAGCCCGCCATCACCGACAGAGCCATATTCAGGAATACCGCCACGAAGGACACGAATATCGAATTGAACAGATATCGGCTCATGGGAACGCTGGTTCCGCTGCCGGTTTTCAGCAGCAGATTGAAATTTTCCATGGTCGGATTCTGGACGAAAATTCTCGGCGGGAACAGGAACAGCTCATCCAGGGGCTTAAACGCCTGGTTGACGATAAACAGGATGGGCAGCACCATAAACGCCGCAATGGGTAAAAGGATAAGATAAAACTTTATCTGGGACGGATGGAACCGGTCCGGATTGATTACGCTTCCTCTGAAACTCATACTTACTCCTTGTTCCCGAACAGGATGTAGCTGACCCTGCTGAAAAATATCACCATCAAAAGCAGGGCTACGGAAACCATGGCGGCATATCCCATTTCATAGCGGCCGAAGCCATAATCCTCAATGTGATTGACGATGAGCTGCGCAGAATATCCCGGCGTCGGGGCCACCCCCGCCAGGGCCACCCCGATCCAACCGATATTGAAGGTGTTCACGATGGACATCACCGCTCCGAAGAGCATCTGGGGACGCATGGACGGTATGGTGATGTGGATAATTTCCTGAAAGCGATTGCTGACTCCGTCGATATACGCCGCCTCGTACAGGGTTTTATCCACATTGAGCACCCCGGCGAGCATTGCCAGGAAGCCGATACCCATTGAACTCCACAGGGCTACGAAGATCACCACATTCAAAAGGTACGCCGGATCCAGAAGAAACTGGATCGGCGCGTTGATCAGTTCCAGTCGCAGCAGCAGGGAGTTGATGATCCCCGCCTCGTTGCCGCTGAAAATGGTTCGCCAGACCACGGTGATCAGCACCGGCCCCACCATGCTTGGTGCGTAAATCGCCAGCGCGAGAATATTCCGGGGCCCTTTTTGGATCTGGGCCAGAAGCCATGAAAACACGAATGCCAGGATATAGCCCCCGGGACCCACCAGGAAGGCGTATTTGAAGGTGTTGGGCAGAACGAACTTCAGGAATATCTCATCCTGGGTCAGCAGGGTGATGTAATTCAGGAAACCGACCGAACGCGGCGGTTGGACCACATTGAAATAGGTGAACGACAGGCCGATGGCCAGAAAAATCGGCAGGAGGATGAATACCGAAAATGCCAGGGCGTAGGGCAGCAGCAGGGCGAAAAGGGACGCGTCGGCCCGTTCATTGGTTCGCAGCTTACTCATTCGTATCCTCCCGGCGATAGGGTTCCATTTGTTCGATCACCCATTCGATGGACGGCACCTCGAAGGGCTTGAGCACGTTGCCCTCGGGGTCGATAAAGCCGAATTCGATCATCTTCCTGCTCACCTCCCGGTCGATGACCGGAATCATCTTGTCGATCTCGGTGCGCACCGACATATTTTGAGTTGCCGAGTTGATCCAGATATCGCTCAAACCCCGCTCCAGCATGTACTGGGCCGGAGTCCGGGGCACGTCCCGTTGCCACTTGACCTGCTCCAGAATCACTTCCTTCTCCGCCTCGTCGATGGGGGCATCGGCAAGGGCGTCCAGGTTGGCGGAAATCCAGAGGAACTCGGGGCCGTAGGTAGACTGTAGCCGATATCCGAAATCGACCTGGGTTTCCTTGGACAGCCACCACTTCATGAACTCCCAGGCCTGTTCGGGACGGTCGCTGTCTTTCATAATCAGCGCCGCCACGCCGTTGGCGATAAACCAACGCTGCACCTCGCCGTTTTCATCGGGGATTCCCGGGTAGGGAGCAAGAGACCACTGGCCCCTCAGCTCGGGAGCGGCGAACTTGATCTGCAAGTAGCTCTGGGAATCCACGATGCCCACGGGAATCACGCCGAAACGGAAGGAATTGTAGAATATGGGCACCTGCTGCTGCAGGGCATACAGGCTGAAGAGCTCGCTCATGAACCGCAGTCCCGCGACGGTGTCCGGATCATCAAGGCTGACCGAAAGGCCGTCGGGCTCATAAAGCTGGCCGCCGAACTGATAGACGAAGGGACTGGTCTGATAGAACCACTTCAGCGTGGGAAGCCCCCCGGCGATCGGATGATAGAAGTTCATACCGTAGCGCTGCAGCACCGGCAGCATATCGATGACCTCCGCCCAGGTGTTCGGAGGCACCAGGTCGAGCTGGTCGAAAATATCGGTGCGATAAATCAATGAATGGAAGTCCAGGGTTTCCGGCAGGGCGTATACTTCCTGATTCAGAATATACGGAATAAAAGCGCCCGGCGAGAAATCACTGGCCACCTCCCAGAAATCGGGAAACTGACTGATATCGTAAGAGGCGCCCCGGATCGCCAGGTCGAACGGGATATAACTGGGAAGACCCATGGCCACGTCGGGGACCGTGTCGGCGGCGGTGGCCAGGATCAGCCGGTTGGGATCGGGCATAACCGAAATCTTCACTTCGATACCGGTTCTCCTGGTGAAATCCGCATCGGCCATCTTCTGCATGATATCCGTATGGGTGATGGGCCGGGTCACCCAGATATTCAGCACCTCGTCCTCGTTCCGGGTGATGTACTTGTCGCTGGTGAAGGTCGACCAGAGGGATGCCAGGCTGCTGCTGCTCCGGGCCAGGAAACCGGCGTTCGCCCGGCGGGGCAGAACTTCGCTTTCCACGGCGATTGCTTCCAGGGTCAGTTCTCCGTCTTCAAGCATTGTCACCGTATCGCCCAGGATCTGGGATATTGGTTTGTCGTAGATGCTCGTGGAATAGATATCGCTGAGGTACACCGGCAGTTCGTCGGGGTCCTCGGCGAGCTTCTCCAGCTTGAACAGGGCGGTTTCCAGGCTGGCGGTCATGGACGATTCTATGCCCTTGGTTGAAAACGAGGCCAGGTCGTTCATAATATCGCTGATAAGCAGTCGGTAGGCATCCAGATACGCAGCGGTCTTGGGAATGTAGTTCGTCAGCCGCCAGGTGCGGTTCTCATCCACTTCACGGCCGGCTACCTTCATGATTTCGATGCCGAAATAATTCATATGGGCGATGATCATTTTCAGTGCCCGGGTGGCTTCGGTGACGGGTTCCCTCTCGGTACGCAGGCTGATCCGGTTGAGACCCTCCTGCAGGTACAGCTCGAAGGCATCGCCGTCTTCGCCGGCGAGGGTTTCCCAGGACCAGCGGTTGATGCCGGTTGACTCGAACTCATAGGCCCGCAGCTCTGCGAAGGGGATCTCGCCGTTCACCCGGAGAGAGCGGAACACTGAAAAATCGGCCTTGGGGTTCTTGTAATGAAGGCCGATCAAATAGCGGCCGCTTCGGGGCACCGAAAACTCATAGCTGATCTCTTCACCCGACTGTTCCCAGCTGGAACCCTCGATGACATTCAGGAGGGCGTCCACCCGGTCGAAGGGTTGGGCAGCCGGATCATCTTCCGCCCCCAGGCGCACGTCGTACGCGTTTTTTGAGACGTAATCAATGGCGTTTATGTCTATGCTGATCACTTCCGCCGGCGCGGTTGCCGTCGGCAGGGACGCCCGATACTCGGCGTAGGTCGGCAGCGGCCGATAGGGCCGCAGGGTGAGGGAGCGGATTTCGATTCCCGCACTGGAAACAGCCCGAAGGCTGATCCGGTTGAACCCGGCCTCGAGGGAAAGGCCCACGGGATCCACCACCCGGCCGGCGGTGTCCGCCGGGCTCTCGCTCATCCAGCCGTCGAATGGAATCTGCAGCGGCAGGGATTCGTCATTGTAGCGATCGCGGGTGAACTCCTTGGTCTCGTCGCTCCAGAGCCGGGGAAGTTCCAGGGAACGGGCCTCGCTGAACGGCAGCGAGCCGTTTAATTCGAGGGCGAACTTGAAATTGTTCAACTCCTCATCGATTCTTCTATAGTCAAATACCGGAACGTATAATCCCGACTCCGGTACGTTGAATTCCAGATTAATTGATTCGTCGGAAAGAATAAGCGGATCTCCGACCAATTCGATGGGCACCAGGGCTTCCGCGAAAACCCCGGAGCCGGTCAGTTCTGCCCGACCGCGCCGGTACTGTCTCTTATACACATCTGACGCTGCCGACGATCTACTCTGTGTA
>CAWZYW010000135.1:0-6755 GCA_963966255.1 uncultured Salinispira sp.
AACGCCTCTTCCATTTCAATTTGGGTCCGGGGACGGGTTACGACATCGGGGTCGGTGGACCACAGGAAAAACGCCGGGTTGGCGATGAGGGTATCCGCCAGGAACTGGGAGCTTGAAAGCAGGCGGAACAGGATGTCCATTCGCCGGGGCTGGCTCAAAAGCTGGCGGAAATGGATATCCGGATCTTCCAGCTGACGGACGAACTGCTCCCAGTTGTTCAGCGCCATATCCGGATCGGCGCAACGGATGATCCGTTCCCAGGCCAGGATGATAAGCTTGAGGAACTCCGCACCAGAAGCGCTGCGATCCTGCAGGCCCAGAAGGTTTACCAGGGCTTTTCGGGGTTGGGTAAACCCCGCGCTCGCGAAAATCGACGCGGCTTCTTCTCCCTCGGCACCGACTTCGCCTCCGACGACGGGGGCCCGTCCCAGCACCAGGTCGACTATCGTTAAACGCCGTTCCCCGGGGATGGCGTCTCGTCCCAGATGTCGCTCGACGAATCGCCGCACCCTTGCACTGTGGGTCTCGAAGTCGATCTTTAACTGATCAGCCTCGCTGAGTTCCCCATCCCGCCGATATCCGATTCTCCGTGCCAAATGCCGGAATTCCCGTTCTTCCGCGGGAGGCAGGAACAGATCCTCCGCGTTGCCCCGCAGCATTCTCAGTCCATTGATTAGATTCCGGTGAAAGCGGTAAGCGCCGATCATGGCCCTGGCTTCCTCCGGATCGATGGTGCCCAGTTCGCTGAGGGCTTCCAGGGCTGCGTGGATACCCGGGCCTCTCAAGGCCTCGTTGCTGCGCCCATGACTGACCTGGAGAATCTGTACGTTGTACTCCAGATCTACCAGACCCCCGGGGGCGAATTTGGCATTTGTTCGACCGGGCTGGAGTTTTTCCTTCAGCTGAACCCTTCGCAGATCCCGGAGTTCGGCGATTTCGATGGCATCGCTCTCGTATACTATGTGGTCCCGCAGAGACAGCACTTCTCTGCCGAGGTCGCTATTTCCCCCGATATGCCGCAGCCGCACCAGGGCCAGGCGTTCGGCGCTGTGGGCCTTGCCGTCTTCCCGATAATAGCTGCTGAAGGTATCGAGCTTCACCGCCACGGGTCCGTCCTCGCCGTAGGGACGCAGTCGAAGGTCAACCTGGAAGATACCTTCCTTTTTCGCCGAAATGACGCCGGAAGCGTACTTGAACATCTTTTCGAAAAAGTCCCGGTTTGCCACTGGCCGCGGACCATCGCTCTGGCCGCTGTCGGAGTAAGCGAACAGGAGTTCCAGGTCCGAGGCGTAACCCAAGGCGTTTCCCCCGAGTTTTCCCAGGCCGAACACCGCCCAATGGGTTTCCAAACCCCCGGCAGTCCTGGGGGTGCCGTATTGCTCGGTCATGGCCTCCCAGGCTATGGCGCAGGCACGGCGGATCACCGCGTCGGCCAGGGCCGAGAGCCGCCGGGAGAGAAAAAAGAAATCCAGGTTCCGAACGAGGATGTGATCCAGATCGATCAGGAAGCTCTGCCGGTTTTTAAATGCGTTTAATTCCCGGATCACGGCGTCGCGGTCGCCGCTTTCGGCATGGTCCGCGAGATGCCGGTCGAGGGCGGACTCCACTTCTTCGGGGGCAACGCTGAGGAGGCTGTCGGGATTGAGATTCCGCAATAGCGGCAGGATGCTGTCCCGCTGGATCCTGATGAAATCCTCCCAGATGAAGTCACTGGTGCCCAGGAGCAGCGCAAGTTCTCCGTGGAATTCAGGGGAGGCGAGCAGCCCGCGGATATCCTCTCCGGCCCGGGCCTGGCCCAGGTCCTGTATAAGGCTGTCGAAGCGGACCAGGGCCTTGGATGGGTCCGGAGCCTGGTCGAGGAAGTAGGTAAATTGTTTTGAAATGAGAATGGACAGGCGGATGCGATCAAGTTTGCGCTGGCTGATTATGGGTGAGCCCCGCATGTCAGTGCATTCGAGGCTGTCGATCAGCCGGCCGTTCTTTGTGTCGATATTCACCGACTCGATACGCAGCCTGTGAAGATTCAGAACGCTGCTCAGGCTGAAAAGGAAAAAGGGCGTATCCGACGACTTAAGTTCTATCCTGGTGGATCGCTCCAGCTGCTCGATCCGTATATGCATGGGGTTCAGGAGCTGGTCGCGCTGCCTGCCGCTATGCTCCAGGGACGAGCTGACCAGTTCGATGATCCGCTGCTGTATCCGTTCCCGCCGCATTTCCGGGTCCTTGTCCCCCGGAACCTCGAGTATCTGGTAGAATTCCTCCACCAGGGCCCGGGTTTTTCGGCTCCAGACCGGAGTTTTTGTTTCCGGAGGAAGTATGCCGCTGAAATAGTCGATGATCAGCCGCCGCCCGTCCAATCTCCGGGAGGTGATCAGCTGCCCTTCTCGGATATCCAGCCGCTGGGCGGCAAGAATGCCGGTCAGGATGCTGAAGAGCTGGGCATGATCGTATCCGAGGATGTAGAGTTCCATGCTCCGCCCGTCGCCGTTGCGGCCCGGTAGAAAGAGCAATTCCACCGGATGGTCCGGTCCGAGTAATGAAAGGCCGGCGATTATATCTGCGATATCCGATGGCGGCAGCCGGTTGATCCGTTCCTCCGGGAGAACGTCCAGAAGGCGCATGATTTCCGGCTTTGTCAGTGATGGGATGGATGTATGGATCCGGTCAGCCAGGGCTTCCTGCATATTGATGTGCTTCTCCAACGGTCAGCGTATGGAATGGCATTTCCACGCTCCCCATTGTGCACACCCGGTACTTTTTAATAAAGCCCGCCGGGCGGTAGGTCATCTTCGCCTGCCGGAGCCCGGCATCGCCCAGGTCCTGTTCGCGATTTATGTAATGGTAGCGCTTGTGAAGCACCTGGGCGTAGGCCTGGTTGATAAACTGGTAGATGCCGCGATAGTGGCCGATGGCTTTTTCGACATGGATAACGTAGGTGCTGTTGTTGGCGATGCCTTCGCCCATGGTGTAGGCCGCGGGTTTGCCGTCGACGTACACCATGTATCCGTTCAGCTCCAGAAAGTCCTTCAGTTCAAGAGCTTCCTTGCTCGCCGCATAATCGCCGTCGTCATCCCGGCCGCTCCGCCAGGTTTCCAGGACCTGGAAGGCATCATCGATATTATCAGCGCACAGAGGGCGTTCTTCGTAGGAATAGTTATTAATAAAGGCATTCACCTGATTGCGTTTCTTGTGATACTTCTTGCCCTGCAAGGTGGCCAGATCTTCCCTCAGGTACAGATAGTCAAAATTATCCCGGTCTTCGCAGACGTTGTATCCGATGGATTCCAGCCATATCCGGATATCATCGGCGTTGGTCTCGCTGAGGTTCTTGATAAAATTGACTTCGCCCAGGAGCTGCTCCCGCAGATTCCGGTCTCCGGGAAAACCCATCGGCATGCTGTAGAAGCTTTTCCCGTCCTTGACGCCCCGTATCAGAAGCTTGCGCTCGGGAAGCCAGCTCAGCTCATATGCATAGGTGTTGCGGAAAAGGTACAGGCCCGTAAAGGTGTATTCGGAGATTCCGTCCGGCAGGCGGTTCAACAACGGATGGAGCTCGCTTTTGAAATCCCTCTCAATTTTCGAGAATTCGGGGTATTCTGGTATCTGTTGCATATCTATAATATACGGCTCAAAGCCCCGGATGGCAAAGGAGACAGTGCGTGATTCAGACAATAGATACTGACCGGAAATGGTTTGAAGATGATCTTCTCGAACGTTTTGTGCGCTACGCGCGAATTCATACCACCAGCGACAGTCATGTCGACCGCACCCCCAGCACCGATCGGCAATGGGATTTGGCGAAGCTTCTGGTTCGGGAACTTGAGGAGATGGGCATCGAGGATGTGGAGCTCACCGAACACTGCAACGTGCTGGCGCGCATCCCTGCGAATACCGAGGCTCAGCCGGTGCTCTTCCTCGCCCACCTGGATACCGCCCCGGATTTTTCCGGTGAAGGGGTTAACCCGCAGATCCATCGGAATTATGACGGGGGCATCATCGATCTCGACGGCGATCACGTCCTGGACCCGGCTGAAAACCCCCTGATGAACGACTACCGTGGCGAAACCCTTATCACCACCGACGGCAGCACACTTCTGGGGGCCGACGACAAGGCCGGGGTCGCCGAAATCATGACCGCCGCCCGCTACCTCATGGAGCATCCCGATATGCCCCGGGGAGAGGTGGAGATAGTCTTCACACCCGATGAGGAAATCGGCCGGGGCACGGTGCAGTTCCCCCGGGATCTGGTCCGATCCAAGTTCGGATATACCCTGGACGGCGATTCAGAGGGCAGCTATAACGCCCAGTGTTTCAACGCCTGGAGCATCGGCATCGAATTCACCGGCGTCATGATTCATCCGGGCTATGCCCGGGGTGAACTGGCCAACGCTATCACCATGGCCGCGACGTACCTGTCCATGCTTCCCCGAAACGAGAGTCCTGAGGCCACTGACGACGAGTACGGTTTCTACGCCCCAAAAGAGATTCACGGCAATATGGAGAAGGCCAGCCTGGGAATTTTCATCAGGGACTTCGACCGGGCAGAAATCGATCGCCGACTGGCGTATCTAGAGCAGCTGGCGAAAACCGTGGAGATGCAGTTCCCGGGATCCCGTGTGGAATTCAACAGCACTCAGATGTACCTGAACCTGAAGCCCTTCCTGGATCAAAAGCCTGAGATCCTCGAAACCCTGGAGCAGGCAATCCGCGACACCGGCATGGAACCGGTTCAGAAAAATATCCGCGGAGGCACCGACGGGGCCCGGCTGACCGAAATGGGCCTGCCCACGCCGAATATTTTCGCCGGCGGCATGAATTTCCACAGCCGCTACGAGTGGGTCGCCCTGCGGGCCATGGTCCGGGCCAGCAAGGTGGTATTGAATATCGTCAGCCGGCTGGCTTCCGGAAACTAATCCAGGTACTCCCTGGGGACACGCCGGGTGATGCCGCAGGTGATTTCGTAGGAAATGGTCCCGGCTTTTTCCGCGATGCTTGCGGCGTCTTCGGGTCCTGATGGTCCGAACAGCGTCGCCAGATCTCCCGGCCGCACCTCCGGATCGCCCGGGCCAAGATCCACCATACACTGATCCATGCAGATCCGGCCGACCTGGGGGTACTCCCCGCCGCGGATGCTCACCCGGGTCCTGCCCGAATTGATCCGCGGGTAGCCGTCGGCGTAACCGGCATTGAGGGTGGCGATCCACGTGTCCCGGGGAGCGTGCCAGATATGCCCGTATGAGATCCCGGTGCCTTTCTTCACCCGCTTCACGAAGCTAACCGCCGCCTGCAGTTCCATAACCGCTTTTACTTCGACGCCACGCGACCCGAGTTCATCGGCAAATCGGACGTCGGGAGCGTAGCCGTAAGCTGAAATCCCTGGACGCACCATGTTCAGCCCGTCGTCCTGATGAAAGAGGATTCCGCCTGAATTCGCCGCATGATAATAGCCCGGTTCAATACCCTCTTCGGATAGCTGACGACGCAATACGCGCATCTGTTCCAACTGCGAATCTGCCATTGGATCATCCGGGTCATCGCTCATGGGGAAGTGGGTGGCGATGCCTTCCAGGAGAAGGGCGGGGTGCTCCGCGGCGAAACGGGCCATCCCGACGGCTTCCGAGGGAGAGCAGCCGATTCGTCCCATGCCCGTATCGACTTTTATATGTACCCGCAGGGGGTCAGCGGGGTCTGCGGTCTCCGCCATTGCCCGCAGGCTGTCCGCATCGGGAACGAAGGGCTGTATTCGCTGTTCCACGATTGCCGGAAAATCCGCCGGATCAGCCGCGCTGAAAAGCAGAATCGCTGCGGTAATGCCGCCCTTGCGCAATTCAATGGCCTCAGCGATTCGCGCCACTCCCAGGTGGCTTACGCCCGCGGCCAGGGCTGTCCGGGAGACCTCCAGTGCGCCGTGGCCGTATGCATCGGCCTTAACGGCCAGGCACATAGCTTTGTTCCCGGCCATGCGCCGCAGTTCTCTGAGGTTGTGCCGCAGGTTTTCCAGATGTATGATCGCTCGGGTTCCGTCCATCGGGCCATTGTAGCGCCGCCGGCTTTGCGGTACAAGCGGATATTCGTGTGTTGGATTCCCCCGGGCAATGTGTTATTATCTATATTGGAAAAATATATGAAGAATCGAATCGGTATGTTTCTATTTTCCCTTCTCCTCTCTGTGACCCTGATCTCATGCGGATCGGGCAGCGGACTGCTGAGCGCCGGTTTCGAAAATCAGATCCCCGCGTCTTCCGTTTCCAGAGCCGCTCAGATACGCGAGGATGAGCAAATTCCCATTTTCGTCGACGCCTTATCCATGAATGCCGATATCGATCTCGTATTGGTGGAGCTCCGCGATAATCTCGGTCGCCTCATCAGCGACAGGGCATACGAAGGCGGACAACTGACCTTCCCCAATCTGCCGCCCCTTTTACTGAGAAATCTGCCTGAGGGTATTTACCTGCTGGGCATCGAACTATTCGAGGACGGCGAAAGCCTTGGTCGCCAGGAAAGCTGGTTTTACTTTTACGACCGCGATATCGAGCTCAGCCAGATTACCGTGAATCCCCACTCCGCCGCTCCGGGAGAACTGGTGTCGGTGGGCATTGAACTAGCGAATTCCCTGGTTCGAAGTCCCTACGTTCAGTTCCGCCTGAACGGGATGGTGGTGTACGAGGGGAACATCGACGGTTCGGGCCTCCAGTTCGAACTTGACGCTCCGTTGAACCCGGGGGTCTACGATCTTCGCCTGGACATTTATCCCT
>CAWZYW010000136.1:0-6748 GCA_963966255.1 uncultured Salinispira sp.
CATAAGCCCTTCCGCCCTGGATGTAGATTTCCCAGAAAGCCGTCGGTTCGCCTTCCTCATCGACGCTCTTCCAGAAACCTTCGATGGGATCCGCCGCCAGGGTAGCGGCGGCGATGAGCAGAAATACCAGGGTAAGGAACAAAAAACGCTTGTTTTGCATGAAGCATACCTCACGGGTTGAAAGATACGCACCCGAACCAGCCGCGGTAACCGGCGCTGCCGATCCCGGCGGACGCGGATGCCAAGTCTGATTATTATACTATGAAATCACGATCTTCGAGGAAGTTTCTCGTGCAGTTGCAGCCGATGATCAGTTTTGTACGCAGGGTCCATTTTACCCTTTTCGTTCCACCTCACCCGAGAGTGAACGCATGGCAACCAGCATCAGAATGTGAGACAGTACGTTACCGTTCGAACAGGCGAGGTACCAATGCTTGAAGACGGGTTGACCAATACCCCGGATCAATCCTTCGTGGTGTCGGGCTCTTCGAGTTCCAGTTCTTCCACCTCATCATCGAGGATTGTCAGATCTCCGGATTCGAGATCGTCAAGGAGTTGGGATTCGGCACTTCCCGATGCTTTCATCTCCGGTTCTCCCGGGGGTGCTTCTTCAGCTTCATCGAATGCCGATACGGAAGCGTTGGAATCTGATTCTTCCCCATCGTATTGTGTTTCGGAGATTTCGGTGGGGGGCGCCTCGGTTGCCGTTTCCCCGGCTTCCTCCGCGATTCTACTGCCGTCGTCGTCTCCGCTAACGGGGGAAGTCCCCTCCGCGCTTTGGTCGATAATGATTCCCTCGGAATCCCGGAGGATCTCGTTTCCTTCGCTATCCAGTTCGGGCAGGCTGAATGATGATACTGCAGTCTTTAATGCCGAGGCCTTGTCCTGAAGCCCGACGTTCAAGTCGGCGATGGAATTAACCGCTGTGGTAATTTCTCCCACCGACTGGGTGATCTCCCGGAAACCGTTGCTGATCTCGGCCCCGACGTGGCGCAGATCATCGAGCTCGGAACTCATCTTCATCGCCGCATCTTTGATGTCTTCAGATTCGCTGACCGCCCGGGCGCTGAGATCATCGACCTCGTTCAGATGGCCCCGGACGTCGCCGACGGTTCCGGTCATTTCAGCGGCGCTTTCGCCGATTTCATCGAAGGCGCTCACCAGCTCGCGGATTTCCTGTTCGAAAATCCCGAAGGACTCCTCGGTCCCCCTGGAGGCCCGGGAGACGTCGTTCAGAGAGCTGATAATGCCGCTCATCATGTCCCTCATGATGGTGGACTGTTCTCCGGTGCTCATGGCCAGGCTGCGGATTTCATCGGCCACCACCGAAAACCCCTTGCCGGCGTCCCCGGCACGGGCGGCCTGGATCGCGGCGTTCATGGATAGGATAGAGGTCTGCTCGGCGATTTCGTTGATGCCGTTCAGGATTTTGCCCATATTCTGGCTGGATTCCTCGACGGCGTGAATGCTCTCGACCATCTGCTTGAGTTCGCCGATGCGCTCAGTGCTCATAACACCCAGGGCCTGGGCTTTTTCCCGGCGCCTGGTGCTTAAATCCGAAATACGCGAAAAGGCCTTGATCAGATCCGCGATGAGATGGGCGGTCATCTCGAAGGCCCTGCGGGTTTTGTGAAAACCTTCGTTTAATTCGGTAATCGATGAGCTGACCTGGGCATTCTGCTCCGCAGAACCGACCAGGCTCTCACTGACCTTGTCGATCTGCACCGCCATGGAAGAAATATTGCTGGAAATCTGGGTAATTGCGGCGGCGGTTTCCTGGGTGATGGATGACAGATCCGAACCGATTTCCACGCTGTCATTGCTCATCTCACTGGCGACCTTGAGCCGGCGGCTGAACGAGAGCCGGAGAGTATCCAGATGCCGGCTGATGGAGGCAATCTCATCCTTGCCGAGGACGGGCACGGGATTCCGCAAATCCTTTTCAGCCATAATCTCCACCGCGGACACCAGGCCCTTGATGCTCCGGGAGATTCCCAGAACGATGTTTCCGATGACGATGAGGGTGATAAGCAGCAGGACGCCGTTGATGGCTACCGCCAACAGTACAATCGTTGAACTGCGCCTTTCAATAATCTCATTCACCGCATCGAAGATCTCGAGAAATTTATCGCTGCTGACTTCATAACCGTATATATAGTTATTCACTTTAGTGGAAAATTCAGAGAGTAGAAAAATCTGGAAACTTGTCAGCCTTTCATGATTCCGGAGTATATAGGCGAAAAGGCTGGTGCTGGTGAGCTGGTTGAACTCATTCTGCACAAATATTTGATCCATATCGAGCAGCAGGCGCTGAGTATTGGCCCTGAGGACCGCCTGGATGTTCCCGATATCGAACAACTGCCGGTCGATCTCCGGCGAAAGAGTCCGGATAAACTCAATTTCTTCGATCACCGCAAACATCTGATCGGTTTCTTCGATCACTGCGAGATAGTCATCGGGATAATTGGTTGTGGAATCAGCCAGCATGTTTACCATTTTCTGGGATTCGCTGAGGATCTGGAACTGAAGCTCAGTCATTTTAGCCATGTCCTGCTGAGAGCGAAGCTGGAGATTCCGTATAAAAAAATTGGAAAACATCAGCGTCGCGGCTAAAACGAGAACAAGAAAGAAGATTATGACGAGCCTGGCTCGAATTGACATAGGCGTTTCTAGTAACTTCCGACGGTTTTTACATTATAAAAAGTACCAATCCGCTTTCTGTGAAAAAACTGTTAGCATTGACCAGTATAAAGTGGCCGAGCGGATAACTCAAGTTTAATTGATTGTGCCGTGAATAGCATCCCCGGAGTCTGATTTGCGTTCCAGGAGCATCACCGTCTCCAGGTGCGGGGTCTGGGGGCTCATATCCACACCGCGATAGCGTAGTACCCGGTAGTTCCGGCGCAGGGTTTTCAAGTCCCGGCCGAGGGAAACCGGGTTGCAGCTCACGTAGACCAGGCGCTCTGCCCCGGAAAACAGGATGGTTTCCAGCACATCGGGATGCATGCCTGCCCTGGGAGGGTCGCAGATCAGCACGTCGGGCCGGCCTTTTTCCTCCAGGAAACCGGATGTGAGAATGTCCTTCATGTCCCCGGAGTGAAATTCGCAGTTGCGGATATCATTGAGTCCGGCGTTGATCCGGGCATCGGCCACGGTGGATTCGACATATTCCACACCAATGACCTTCTTCACCCGGTCGGCCAGGAACAGGGCGATGCTCCCGGTGCCGGTATACAGGTCATATACCAGCTCGTCGCCTCGGAAATTCGCATATTCCCCGATCAGATCGTAGAGGCGGAGGGTCTGTGCGGGATTCACCTGGAAGAATGACTGTGGGCCGATGCGGAATCGTTTTTCCCCCAGGCATTCGTACACCGCGGTTTCCCCGGCGTAATGATGGGCGGGACAATCGCCGTAGGCATCGTTCATTTTGCCGTTGATAACGTAATAGAGGCTCGATACCTCGGGAAACTCGTCCCGAATTTTCCCCAGGATGGCATCCACCGCCTCGTCAAGCTTCTCGTACAGCACCAGGGTCACCATGACCTCGCCGGTTCCCGTTACCCGGATGACCAGGGTACGCAGCAGTCCCCGGTGTTCCACGGGATCGTGAAAGCTCCAGCCCCCCTCCAGGGCCAGTTCCCGAACCCGGTTGCGCAGCCGGTCGGATATGTCTTCCTGATGAAAACACTCCCGAATATCCACTACCCGGTTGTTCTGCCGGGGAACGAAGAAACCTAACGCCCTCCGATCTTCACCGGCGGCATCGGGATCCTCGAACCACCGCCGGGTCGAGAATGAATACTCCAGCTTGTTTCGGTACCGGATGGTCCGGGGGCTGGGAAGCACCGGGGCCTCGGGTGACGGCAGATCCTCATGATCGGCAAGGGCCTTGCGGAGAATGATGCCCTTATAGCGCAGCTGGGCTTCGTAGCTCGCGTGCTGCCAGCTGCAGCCTCCGCAGCTGCGGAAATGGGGACACCAGGGCTCGGTTCGGTCCGGGCTCGCTTCGATAAGTTCCACAAGGCGGCCGTCGAAGGCATCCTTGCGCCGACGGATTTCTTCCACCGTAGCCAGATCTCCGGGGATCAGCACCGAGCTGTCCACCCGCACCCTCCGTTCTCCGAAGAAATCCGCCGAGAGGGTCTGCCCCTTTACGGTAATATCCGACATACGCAGTTGTTCAAAACGCTTTTTGGTTCTGGCCATCGGGGCACTATATCATGTACCATCGCGGTGATGAATACGGCATATCTCAGGGAGCTCAATGAGTATCTCAGCGCTTTCGTTACCGAACGCCGGCTGGAGAAAATCCACCGCGTGCTGGCGGACCGGCATCGCTATCTCAGCGTGGTCCTGGAAGACATTTACCAGCCGCACAACGCCAGCGCGGTACTGCGCAGCTGCGACGCCTTCGGAGTGCAGGACGTCCACATCATCGAGAATCGAAACGAGTACCGGATCAATCCCGATGTGGAGCTGGGGACCGCCCAATGGCTCAGCATTCACCGCTACCGGCGGCAGGAGCACAATACCGCGGAAGCAGTGGCGAGCCTGCGCCAACGGGGCTATCGGATCGTGGCCACCGCTCCCCACCGGAACGATTGCCTCCTCGAAGACCTGCCCCTGGAGCCGGGGCCCATCGCCCTGATGTTCGGTACCGAACTGACGGGGCTCAGCGATGAGGCGATGGCGCTGGCCGACGAGTATGTGCGAATCCCCATGCACGGCTTCGTCGAGAGCTATAACATCTCGGTTTCCGCCGCCCTGAGCCTGTACGAGTTAAATCGGCGCCTTCGCGGGTCCCAGATCCCCTTCAGCCTGACAGATGATGAACGGCAGCGGATCCTCCACGACTGGCTCGCTGCCAGCATCAAGAAAAGCGACGCCCTGGAAGCGGAGTTCCGCAGGAGCAGGGATGAGAATCCATAGCTCCCCAGCGGTGGAGAAGGCGGCATTGCGCCGGGAGATCCTGAACGCCCTGGCTTCTGTTGACCGGGAGAGGGTGCGCCGGCGGGTGCGGGAGCTCCCGGATCGTCTGGCTGAGAACGACGCGTACCGCCGTTCCCAACGGGTTCTGGTCTACCTTCCCATGGCCGAAGAACTGCCGCTGCTTGAGCTCTGGCAGTCCGTCATCGGATCGGGCCGACGGTTGTATCTGCCGGCCATCGCAGGCCGCGAGCTGATATTCCGCGAGTGGGGCGACGCGGATCCCGCATCTCTGGTTCCGGGAGCCTTTGGTATCCCGGTGCCTGCCGAGGAATGCGAACCCTGGGACGGCAGACCGGTTCCTCCGAGCCTGGCCATCGTTCCGGGACTCGGCTTCACCGAAAACGGCGGGAGATTGGGCCGCGGCGGGGGCTACTACGACCGATTTCTATTACAATATAAGTGGCTGCCGACCCTGGGAATCTGTCTGCGGGAACAGATTCGGGAAAATCTGCCGCTGGAATCCCATGACGTTGGTCTGGACGGAGTCATCATTTGCTAGCACCGGGTATTCCCGTGCAATCGGATGCCCGCGAACAGCCTGCAATAAGGAGCACGAGAAATGGGTCAGATAAAAAGCGCTTTGGAACTCGCCCTGGAACGAACCCGTGATATCGAAGCCGATAAATCGGGACTGGAAGAGCGGGAGTTGAAGGAAGCCGGGATGCGTCTCTACGCCTGGCTGGAAGACGGCAATGAAGAGAAGGTTCATGATTTTATAGAAAATCAATCGGGAGATGCCCGTTCATCCGCTTTGAAAGGTTTCCTTGAGGTTCTGATCAGCAGGATCACCCTGCCCTCCAGCGAGCACAGCATGGACAGTATTCCGGTAATCGAGAAGGCCCTGGCCATCCTGTTCCCCGGACAAAATGCCGTGCAGGTCATTCCCGCCCAGATCAAACAGTTTTTCGAAGCGTATCTTTCCGACCGACAGCGGCTCATCGACGCCCTGACCGAGCGCTTCGAGCCCATGCTACGGGAGAAAGAACAGCAGCTGGCGCAACAGACCGGCCAGCGGGTCCGGCTGCGCCCGGAGATGGACCCTGAGTTTTCCAAGGCATTGCAGGCCAATCTCGATAAAATGAACGAACAGTACCAGCAGGTAATCGATCGGGTCCGCGGGGAATTGCGGGATAAATTCGAAGGAAGCGCCCCATAGCCAAAGACGCCAACGCCAACAAACTGCGCCAGGGCGAACGCCGGCGGATAAGCGTCCTGTTCGCCGACCTGGTCAACTCCACCGCCATGGCGGGATCCATGGATCCAGAGGAAGCCGATGATATGTACTCCCGGCTCTTCGGGGCCTTCGAAGCTATCGTGAGCGATAGCGAGGGAAGCGTGGAAAAGTACATCGGTGACGCGATGGTTGCGGTGTTCGGCGTTCCGGTGATCCATGAAGACGATGCCGATCGGGCGGTGTACGCCGCCATGGGAATTCTCCAGGAACTGGAGCAGTTAAAGGCCTCGGCGGAAATCCCTTCTGAGTTATCATTGAGGATCGGCATTCACAGCGGCCTTATTACCACCGGCAAACGGGGTGAATACAACGTCGTAACCGGCGTGACCATGAATATCGCCGCAAGGATCCAGGAGCTGGCGGAATCCGGGGATTTCCTGATCAGCGGCGAAACAGCCGCTCTCTGCTCCCCGGACCTGAATATTGATGAGGGCCGATCCGTACGGGTGAAGGGTGCCGAGGGTGAGATCAGGGTACACCGGGTTCTCTCGGGCCGCCCGCGGTTCACCGGAAGTCAGGACT